>NZ_BAAHSH010000034.1:0-46099 GCF_054660755.1 Faecalimonas hominis | reverse complement strand
AATCAAAAATGGTTGACACCTTTTCAAAATAGCCGTTTATATATCCCTGGTACAAATCATTTAAAAAAATGTGACAGGAATACTGTGCCTTATGCCCTCCGGCAGAAATCATCTCTTTACCTTCATACTTTTTCAAATAGGATTCCGGTTTAAAATATGCCCAAACATTAACATCATCATAAGAGTATAGACCAAGCCAAAACACATCACCATCACATGAATATTTATCATAAAATAACTTCCAATTATTATTGTATTGAATTCTCTTTAAATCTTTTGGATGCTGACCTTCTTTTCCACCCATAAAGGTCAGATTTGCAGCCATGATATAAGTTGCTCTCCCATCATCGCCTTTGATAACCCCTGTAACAACCTTTTGCCCTTTAAAAAATTGAATTACATTGAAAGAATCTCCCAGAGCATTTTTTAGCAGAGTTTCAATTTCATTTCGTGTCTTTTTTGTATCCGGAGAATATTCTACTATTAATTCATCATTGAGCATTTTAAATTGTCGTGGTAACGCATTCGCCATATTATATCTCTCCTTTAGTTATTCGTTTTATGATAAGCAAGTCCTTCCTGTACATGCTATGGGAGTTTCCATTTTTGTATTGTACCATATTTTTGTGTCTTTTTTAAGATAGTAATATGAATGAATATATTGGATTTAAAGTAAAAAATCCGAGAGTTGAGGTCCTCCTACTCTCGGAAAATTTTTATATTTCAATCATTTTCACACTTTTTCTTTTATACCTTACTCAACAGAGCGACCGTCTCCACATGTGCCGTATTCGCAAACTGATCCACAGCCACACATTTCTCCACTCTATATCCTCTCTCCTGTATCATCTCCAAATCCCTTGCAAGACTTGTCACCTTACATGAAATATACACAATTTTATCCACCTGATAATCCAATATCTTAGGAAGGGCTTTTGGGTGAATACCATCTCTTGGCGGATCTAACACAATCACGTCCGGTTTCTCCTCAATCTCATCAAGCACTTTAAATACATCGCCTGCTATGAATTTACAGTTGGAAAGTCCGTTATGTTCTGCATTTTCTTTTGCTGCCTCAACAGCCTCCTCGATAATTTCCACACCGATTACTTCTTTTGCCACAGGCGCAAGTATCTGACCGATTGTCCCCGTTCCGCTGAACAAATCATAAATTGTCATGTTATCAATATCACCGATGTATTCCCTCACTGTGTCATACAAAACTTCCGCACCGACAGAGTTTGGCTGGAAAAATGAAAATGGTGTAATCTTAAATTCCATGCCTAAAAGTTCTTCATAAAAATAATCCTGCCCATATAACAGAATCGTTTTATCACTCTGCACTACGTCCGACAAGGAATCATTTAAAATATGCAAAATACCTACTATCTTGCCTTCCAATTGAAGAGCAAGCAATCTGTCAACCAACGGTTGCATATCGTGTTCCTCCTGCGTTGTCGTAACAAGATTAATAAGAATTTCACCCGTTTTGTCACCGCGTCTCAATAACAAATGGCGAAGATAGCCTATATGCTGCATCTTTTTATAATATCCCACGCCTTTTTCCTGAAAATACGTCAAAACGCAATTCAAAATCTTCGTCATATCTTCATGAACCAATTTGCAATCCGAAGCGGTCAGCACATCATATGTACTTCCCTTTTTGTGCAGACCAAGAGAAAGCGGTCCGTCTTTATATTCATCTCCGAAAGAAAACTCCATTTTATTTCGGTAGGCAAACTGCTTTGGACTTTTCTTAACGCCCTCAAATACATAATCATCTTTGACTACAGCGTCCAGAATCTCTTTTACCTGTTGGCTTTTCATTTTTATCTGTTCGTCGTAAGACATTGTCTGATACATACAGCCGCCACATTGTGGGAAAATGCTGCATACCGGCTCATTTGTTTCATACGGTGACTTTTCTAAAACCTCTAAAAGTCTTCCTTCTGCCTTCCCTTTTCGCATTTTGTTTATACAGAATTTCACTTTCTGTCCCGGAATACCGTTTTTTACAATCACCTTTCTTTCTTCGGATTCCACCGGTACAATTCCTTTATTTAAAAATTCTACCCTTTCGATAATCCCTTCATAAATCTGTCCTTTTTTCATTTAGTAAAACCTCTCCGCTTCTATTCTTTTAATATTTTTCTATATTCAGGAATATACAGAATAAGTGATAATGTTAACAAAATACCACTTACTAAAATCATTCCGTTTGCAATATCCATATTGATATCCGGTATTAAAATAAGTGCAAACATAATAACATACAACACTGCTGTCGACACTTTGCCAAACCATCTTGCACCGTTTAACATTTTTCCTCTTCTAATTAAAATGTATCCCATAATGCCCATAAATCCTTCTTTCACAATGAGAAGGCAGGCAACTACTGCGAACCATTCAAATCGAACGGATAATGCACAGACAATTGCTATCTGTGTCAACTTGTCCGCAATCGGATCTATCGCTTTCCCAAGTTGAGTAACCATATGAAACTTTCTCGCCACAAATCCGTCCAGAAAATCCGTGATGCCTGAAATACCGATAATCACCGCCGCCATTCTGTAGTCTGCTATGGAATCTGCCGTTAAATATCTCCATAAAATAACGGGAATCAATATAATCCTAAAATATCCCATCAGGTTAGGGATTGAAAAAATCTGTTTCTTTAAAGGTACATCTCCTAAAACCATAACCTCTTCCTCCAAATAGATTAGGCAGGACTTCGTCCTGCCTAATTGTTGCTACCTAAATCTCATCTTCATCTCCGAAAAACTCATCATCGAAATCATCTTCAAAGTCTTCCTCAAAGTCTTCTAAATAATCCGGTGTAAAGAAACGATATACTGCATATGCAATTACTGCAACAGCCGCAATCACACCAACAATTGCAAGTACCCAAAGTACTGTATTTTTTGTCTTATCCTCATCTTTTTTGTGTAATAAATCGCTTACTTTTGATGCTGCAATAATGTCTTCAAACTTACTCATAATCGCACGTCCTTTCTATATTGATTTTTCCTATACAAGTATCATTTTCCTCATTATACCACTTGTATCTATAGATTTCTACTATTAAATTTTCATTCTTTTGTAAAACAAAACGGGTTTTTATACCTCTTCTTCTGACTATATATTATATGAAAACACCGATTTTTTATCCTCTAAATTTTTTGTAATTTTGCAAATGTGGCAAACATCTTTTTCACGCCCACAGTATCAAACTGCACTGTCACTTCATAATCTCTTCCACCTGCCGTCATCGCAGTTACAAGGCCTTCTCCAAATTTCATGTGTTTTACTCTGTCACCCACATCATATCCCGGACCTTCTCCCGATGCCGTCCCAAACTGTTTGATTGGTTTTGCCGTCGAGAATGCTTTCGTTTTAAATGTCTGTCGCGCCTGTGCATATGCAGTCTGTTTTGGCACGTCCATCGTGTTTTTCTCCACTATATTTCCTGTATCCAACAACTCTAATGGAATTTCTTTCAAAAATCTGGACAGTTTATTATATTGGGTTTCCCCATGTATCATGCGGCGTCTTGCGCAAGTCATTGTCAAACGCTTTCTGGCTCTTGTTATTCCCACATAACAGAGACGTCTTTCTTCTTCAATTTCCATAGGATCATCTGCAGTGATTATCATATAACTCGGAAATAATCCGTCCTCCATTCCTGCCAGATATACATTTGGGAATTCCAGACCTTTCGCACTGTGTAACGTCATAAGGACAACATAGTCACTGTTCTCATCTAACGTATCCACATCTGCTACTAATGCGACTTCTTCCAAAAATCCGCTTAACGTCGGCTTTTCGTCCTCACATGATTCCTCATATGCAATGATTTTACTTTTCAACTCTTCAATATTTTCTATCCTTGTCTCCGCCTCAATTTCACTTTCTGCTTCCAAAGATTCAATATAACCTGTCATCTCAATAATTTCTTCCATTAATTGTGACAGAGACATCTTTTCCGACTGTTCTTTAAAATGCTCAATCAGAGCCACAAAAGATTCTATTTTGGAGAGACTTCTTCCTATATTATCTATCAAATCTGCTGAGGAAAGTGCATCGTAAAAACTAATCCCTCTTTCTAACGCATTTTCCTGCACCCTGTTTACCGTAGTAAGACCAATGCTTCGTTTTGGTACATTGATAATTCTTCTAACTGCCAAATCATCTTTACCGTTATCAATCGTTTTCAGGTAAGACAGCAAATCTTTAATTTCACGTCTGGCATAAAAGTTTACGCCCCCGATAATTTTATACGGAATGTTTGCCGCAACAAATTTTTCTTCAAACATTCGTGACTGAGCATTTGTGCGATATAAAATCGCATTATCGCTATATGTATACCCTTTACCAGAAACTCCTTTTCGGATTTCATCGACAATATATTCCGCCTCATCAAATGCCGTATCAAACTGTCTGAAACCGATTTTTTCTCCCTCTTCGTTATCTGTCCACAGCGTCTTGTCTTTTCTTCCTGTGTTATGACGGATAACCGCATTGGCAGCATTCAAAATATTTGCAGTAGAACGATAATTTTGCTCCAATTTTATCACTCTCGCATCAGCAAATACTTTTTCAAAATTTAGTATGTTTTGTATATTCGCCCCTCTAAATTTATAAATAGACTGGTCATCATCGCCGACAACACACAGATTTTTATATTTTCCTGCTAAAATACGAATCAACTGAAACTGAACTGTATTTGTGTCCTGATATTCGTCAACCATGATATAGCGGAATCTCTCCTGATAGTAATCCAAAACATCAGCCTGTGTCTGAAAGAGTTGTACGGTCTTCAAAAGTAAATCGTCAAAATCCAGCGCATTGTTATCTCGAAGTTGTTTCTCGTACTCTTTGTAGACTTTTGCTACTTTACCTTTGACATAATCTCCCGCTGCATTTAACTCATACTCTTCCGGTGTAACTAACTCATTCTTTGCAGAAGAAATCTCACCCAAAAACATTCTTTCTTTATAGACTTTCGTATCAATCTGAAGCATTTTGCAGACATCTTTCATCAATGTTTTCTGGTCGTCCGTATCATAAATAGTAAAATTTGTATCATATCCCAGTCTGTCAATGTGCCGTCTTAAAATTCTGACGCACATGGAGTGAAACGTGCTGACCCAAATGCTCTCTGAACCAAATCCCACAATCTTGTCTACACGCTCTCTCATCTCTCCTGCCGCCTTGTTTGTAAAAGTAATTGCAAGAATATTCCATGGGTTTACACCCTTTTCTTCTATTAAATATGAAATTCGGTGCGTCAGGACTCTTGTTTTTCCCGAACCTGCCCCCGCAAGTATTAGAAGCGGTCCCTCTGTGTGAAGTACCGCCTCTTTTTGTTCTGTATTTAATGTATCGTAAATACTCATCTGTAACTTCCCCTATTATTTTATTTCCATATAGTAACCTGTTTAGTATAGCATTTTGCCCCATCTATTTCAACGCTATTCCTCCACAACTTCTATCTGGCAAACTTTCATTGCTTCCAGTGTCTGCTTATGACTTTGCGGCGTCACTCCCGCACAACAGGAAGCATCAACAATAATCGGAACTTCCGGAAAATATGCTTTTAACACCATCGCATTTGAAATCACACAGATATCCGTGCAAAGTCCTACCAGTGTGATACTTTCAATTTTCTCTTTTTCATCATATTTCTTTAAAATTTCCGGCAGTTCCCTGCTGCCGAAAGTTTCCTTATCAACAGGCGTTTCTGAAAGCAGACTTTGAATTTCCCCGTTAATCTGCCACCCCTTCGTATTTCGTATACAATGTTTTACCGGAAGTTTTCTTCCTTCCTGCGTTTCCAAATAATTTTCTTCATGTGTATCTCTAGTTGCCAGTATCTTCCCGTCAAACATTCTGATTTTTTCCATTACTTTCGGCACGATTGATACCGCTTCTTTCGTTCCTAACGCTCCATCAATAAAATCATTTTGCATATCAATTACAACCAATATATTCATTTTTTCTCTCACTTTCTTCTATATTTTGATTCTATTTTCATATAAACAATCATCATTCCTATGCTTTCAAACATAAGCCCGATTACGCTGAATAAAATCACCGGTGAATTTTGTTTCGAAACTAATAGTGGCAATCCAAGCAGAATAAAACCGATTCCAAAACATACAAAGAGTTTTCCTACTGCCCTGTTATACGCTTTCACATCGTCTATCGGTACGGTTTTTGCATTTGCCCAAAAGCCTGCCGGCTTTTCCGAAAAATAATCATAAATGCCAATTCCCATAAAAACGAAAGCGATAACTGCCCAAATCATAAATGCTATTTTCATTTTTCACACCTACTTTCTAACTCTTTCTTAAACATTTTCAAATGCACAGGAGAAATCAATGCAAATTTATGCATTCCCGACACCACATAATCTATTTCCACTCTATCCAGAGAACGCGCTGGAGCAGAAAGAGGATTATGTGTTTCTTTTATATTTACAATAGATGAATACGCAATTCTTTGCTTACCCAAATATCCTGCCGAAATCAAGAAATGCTCCGAATATAAAATATATTTTATTCTTACAAGAGGTACTACAAGAAGTAATATAAGTATGACAACCACTAATGTTATCCATTCCACTTTTCCTTTATTCAGCAGACTTTGAAAGAAAATCCACAGTTCCCCTCCAATAACCAAAATAAATAATAAAGCAAGCCACCAGTCAACTGCCGTCCGATAGGCAATGCCTTCCTCCCGACTTTCCGCCTGAACAAATTTCGCTTTTTCGCTCGGATTGCCTGCGGAATGTTTTCGTGCCTTCCCTATATAAACAACAATAGGTGTAAATGTAGTAATCAATGTTATCCATGTTATCATAGGGTAAATTGTCTGCAGATGTTCATTGTCTTTTTCATTTGCATACTTAGACACCCCGCTTGTCTTTAAATAATAAGAAACAACAGAGAGGCTCCCCAAAACCAACCAAAGAACAAAAAACAGAAGAATCAATTCTTCTTTCCCGCCAACTCTGTCCACTTTCCCAGAGACTCCGTAGTGTGCAGGAATTTTATCCGGAATATAATTCCAAAACAATATAGGCAAAATTGTAACTGCCAATCCGATTATCACAGTAATTTTGCGTACAATTTTGCATGTTCGCAATACCTTTTCTTCTCTCATAAGCGTTCCCTCCCTGCTCTATTTGCCCTCATTATACTCCTCTACAAACCTTTTGCAATAGTTATTTTTTATGCTTGTCATCTAGTTTTTAATACTATATAATAGATGTATTGAGGTGATGAAATGACAATTGATAAAAATGATTTTTTAAACAGTATTCTTTCGAGTCTTTCTCGAATTAATTACGTAAAATTGGAAGATATTCCAAATATTGAACTTTATATGGATCAGGTGACAACGTTTATGGAAACGCAACTTGCCGCTTCCAAACGCTATGAAGAAGATAAAATTCTTACTAAAACAATGATTAACAATTATGCAAAAAACAATCTTCTTCCACCACCGGAAAAAAAGAAGTATTCAAAAGAGCATATGCTGGTGCTGATTTTTATTTATTACTTTAAAAATATTCTTTCCATTAAAGATATTGAAACTTTGTTGAAACCGATTACGGATAACTACTTCCACTCCGATTCAGATTTCAATCTGACCACCATTTACGAGAAAATCTGCAAGTCGGAAAAGGAACGTATTAATTTTCTTCAGGAAGATATCAAAAACATTTATACAACTTCCATGGAAAATTTTCAGGAAATTGACACGGAAAACAAGGAATTTCTTCAACTGTTCTCCTTTATTTGTACACTCAGTTTTGACGTATATGTAAAAAAACAGTTGATTGAAAAACTTATCGACTTACTTCCCGAACCGGAAAAAAAGAAGAAATAATATGAACTTTTATACTTTAGCACAACGTAGTTTAATACGTCAGATCCATAGAGGAGGTCACAAATGAATTTATGTATTGATACACATTCTCACACAATTGCAAGCGGCCATGCTTACAGCACTATAAGAGAAATGGCGAAAGCAGCGGCAGAAAAAGAACTTTCCGCACTTGCCATCACAGAACACGCTCCTGCTATGCCTGAGACTTGTGGAAATTTTTACTTTTCTAATTTAAAAGTTATCCCTCGCACAATGTATGGAGTAAATCTGCTCTTTGGCGTGGAACTAAATATATTAGACGAAGAGGGCAACATTGATCTGCCTCCTTCTTTATTAAAAAGTGTAGATATTGCCATTGCAAGTATTCACACACCATGCTTTCAGGAAAAACGCGGAATTGAAGAAAATACAAGGGCGTATATTCGCGCTATGCAGAATCCTTATATTGATATCATAGGACACCCTGATGATTCCCGTTTTCCTATCGATTATGAGCAGGTTGTATATGCCGCAAAAGAAACCGGAACTCTTTTAGAGGTAAATAATTCTTCTCTTTCCCCGGGCAGTTTTCGTGAAGGTGCAGAAGAAAATTTAAAAATTATGTTGTCTCTCTGCAAAAAGCATCGTGTCCCAATCACTACAGGAAGCGATGCTCATGTAGATATTGATGTGGGTAATTTTACCTACAGTTCCAAAATATTAGCAAGTTGCGATTTCCCCGAAGAACTTATCGTAACAACAAATCTTGATAAATTAAGAAAATTTTTGAAACGTAATAAAAATATGTAGACTTCAAAAGTTTACTGTGCTAAAATAGAAAAGTAGTTTAAGAAATACAAAATTATAGGAGAATTAGAGATATGAGTAAAAAAATCAGAACAGAGTCCGTAGATTATCTGTTTGATGCTATTCTAAGTCTAAAAGATAAAGAAGAATGTTATACATTCTTTGAAGATGTTTGCACGATTAATGAACTACTTTCACTGTCACAGCGCCTTGAAGTAGCAAAGATGCTTAGAGAGCAAAAAACATATTTAGAAATCGCAGAAAAAACAGGAGCGTCTACAGCAACTATCAGCCGTGTAAACCGTTCACTCAACTATGGAAACGATGGCTATGATATGGTATTTGAGAGATTGCATAAGTAATTTAAAGAAATCGGAACTTAAATGTAAAAACATAAAAGTTCCGATTTTTTCTTTGCCTTATATTTTTTTATTTTATGCACATACTATAGTCGAAAGGAGTGTATACAATGAAAAACAATTTAAAACATTATACATTTATCGGAATTCTATTCGTCAGTATTTCGGGGACACTATCGCATTTTGTATATGAATGGTCCGGAAAAAAACCATTCTTAGCACTCTTCTTTCCCATAAACGAAACTACATGGGAACACATGAAACTTATTTTCTTTCCCGCACTGGCTTTCGCACTGTTTATGGCCTACAGATTACGTTTTTTATATCCTCACATTATTTCCGCCCTCTCTGCCGGCATTTTATTAGGTACATTTTCTATACCTGCTATTTTTCATGCGTATAGTGGAATTTTAGGGTTTCATACACTTTTTCTCGATATCGCAACATTCTTATTGAGTGTATTTATCACCTTTATTTCAGCCTACTTTTTCACAATCTCCGACAAATTAAAAAAGCAATCTTTTTGGATATTTCTCATTGTTTGTCTCGCTCTATGCTTTTTCTTCTTTTCTATAAGAGAAATTTAATTACTTATATGCTTTTTTTGCAAATTCCGTTGTTACAAGTTCTTTATATGGAACTCTTTTCTCCAACTCATCAGAGCTTTCCAAAATGTCCTGCAGCAATTCAAAACTTTCTTTTTCAAAGATTAAGTTTTCTTTCCACGTTTCCTGCTCGGCATATCTTTCTACAATTGTCGTAATCGTTTCCATATCTGCATCTTTAAATTGCGGTTTTATTATTTTCGCAATTTCTTCAGGTGTATGAGACTGTACATAGTCCATTCCTTTTTGCAGTGCATTTGTAAATCCCTGTAACATTTTTTTGTTTTCTTTTATATAACTTTTCTTTGCACAAAAGGCTGTGTATGGAACGTAACCGCTGTCTTTTCCAAGAGATGCTACGACATGACCTTTTTTCTCTGATTCAAGCAGTGTTGCGCTTGGTTCAAATTCAACGGTGAAATCGCCTTTTCCTTCCGAAAACGCCGGTGCTGTAGATCCAAAATCAATACTCTGATTTATTTTCACATCTTTTTGTGGTATCATACCATTTTTCTTCAAAATATACTCAAATACCATTTCCGGCATACCACCTGTCGTCACTAATACCATGTAAATAATCATCTGCTAGATGTTTCGCAGTGGTTTCTGCTGATACATCCGGCAGATAGTCTTTGGTAAGCTGCGTGATTTCTTCTTTTGACTTTACAATATTGTATGGCTTCAATGGATTATCTGTGACTTCAAGAATTCCAAGTTCCTTCATCAGCTCAATATATGGAAGGATACTCTGTTTTGTTTTCTTGAATCCCAGATCAGTAATATGCTCTGACAGATATTTTGCAGAAGAAAATCCACGTTCATCCTCAGCAATCAGTTTCATCACAATCGCAATCATGGTATTTTCTCTTCGGTTCATTTCATCAGCAGGACTGTAACTAATCAGATTAGACAAGCCGTATTTCAGTGTAATTTCCGGCATCCCGTCTTCGTCCACTACGATTTTTTCAATCAGAAGTTCAATATCTCTTCGGTCAAGGCTGCCTCCTGCAATGATTTTATCTACCACCTCAAGAGCATTTTTTAGTTTATCCTTTACATCAGGCGTTTCTATGGCAGTTTCATTCAGTTCTTTTATCTGCATTTCCAGACCATGAATTTGAGCAAATAAGTCTTTCTGCATAGAATCATACGTTTCATTGATTAAATCTTCATTTCCTGCAGCGACAGCCAGATCTTTTACTTTTTGGGTAAGCAGAACTTTCAGTTGACTTTTTCGCTCATTGATAGCTGTGTGCAGTTCCTGCCGTTTTTCCGCTATTGTTTTTTTCTCTGCTTCAAAATCCTTTAAATCATAGGTAGAAATAACTTCACAGAGAGCATTTCGACACATCTTGATATAAGTCAGAACATCTTCCATCAGATCATCTTCTTCAATTAAATGTGCCTTGGAGCAATAACGTCTGCCTTTGGTGTTATAAGTGGTACAGATGTAATATTTCCGTTCCTTGCTGGAAGTTTTGCGTTTAATTGGTGTAAGGCGGCTGCCACAGTCTTTACAGAACAGGCAACTGCCAAAAGGATTCGGAATCTCTGAGCCAAGCCACTGTCTCCGGCTTCCCCGATAATTGGTACGGTTACGTTTTTCCTTTAATTCCTGTACCAACGCAAAGGTAGCCTTATCAATAATTGCCGGGTGATGATTCTCAAAAATACATTGTTCTTCCTTTGGCACACGTTTATCTTTTCCATGAACCGTATTTCTTGCACGTTTTTTCAAACGAAAAGTACCAATGTAAAAATCATTATCCAGTATTTCTTTTATCATAGCATCAGACCATTTAGAAGCTACCTGTCTTTTAGACAGTCTGCCTTCTTCTATTTCACGTTCACGCTGTATCATAGATGGAGTGGATGCGCCCTGTTCGGTCAGATACGTGGCAATCTTGCGGTAGCCGGAACCGGAAAGATATAAGTCATAAATTTGTTTAATATATTCTGCTTCTTTTGCTACGATTTCCAGAACAGTCTTATCTTTTTCATTGCGGCGATAGCCAAACGGCGGTCTTGTAATCAGTGTTCCCTCTTTTTGCCTGGCTCCTATGGCACGTTTAATTTTCTTACTGGTGTCTTTGACATATCGCTCATTGAACCATGTCTTAATACCAATGGTATCGTCACTGGAATCCATTGAATCATAATTATCGTCAATCACAATCAGATGTTTGCCACGCTCCTGAAATTCGTCCAGAAGCAGCAGAACCTTTGCATTATGTCTGCCAAGGCGTGAAAAGTCTTTGACATATATAGTATCAATATCTTTATCCATATCCATCATCATTTGTTGAAATCCCGGTCTGTCAAAAATATAGCCGGAGATACCATCATCTTCATACCAGCGGTCAATAACCACACCATGAGCTGCTGCATACTGGTTGATAATCAGCTTCTGATTTTCTATGGAAACATAATTCCTTTTATCATCGTCTCTGGAAAGACGGACATATCCTGCATTCATAGATGTTCCTTTCTTTAAATGTAAATATAATTATTATGCTCTATGTAATTATATTATATATTTAAAATTGGAAGATGTATATAGAAAAATCTTAAGATTATTAAAAACAGATAGTATTAGACATTTTTGTTGATTGCGGAAACAGGCAGAATTTGATACAATTTTAGAAATAACAATTTGAGGAGGAAATATGGCATCAAGCAAGGAATACTTAGAGTTTATTTTAGGGCAGCTATCTGAGTTAGAAGAAATTACTTATCGAGCTATGATGGGAGAATTTATTATTTATTATCGTGGCAAGATTGTAGGCGGTATCTATGATGATAGATTACTTGTTAAACCAGTAAAATCAGCAATTAGTTATATGCCGACAGCTCCCTATGAATTACCCTATGAGGGAGCAAAAGAGATGTTGTTGGTAGATGAAGTTGATAATAAGGAATTTTTGACAGGCTTGTTTCATGCAATGTATGATGAACTGCCAGCCCTAAAACCGAAAAAGAAGAAATAGACAACTTCCTGTTTTGGTAACTGATAAATCGGAAGTTGTCAAGTTTTTCAAACAGCCTCATTGCATAGGAATGCCAAACAGATTATCCTTAAAGTAGGAGGTGGCAGAAATGGCAAACGAAGATAAAAAAGATTTTAATGCTATGTTGCACGATAATAAGGATATGCCCAAATTTCAAATTATTACAGACCAGAAAAGCATTGAAAAATATGGTGGCAGTAAAATGTATTTTGCACCGCCAATCGACTATGACAAAGTAATGAAAAAAATTCCGTATGGTAAAGTGATTACCGTCGGAAAAATACGAGAATACTTTGCAGAGTTAAGTGGTGCAGATTTTACAGAACCCATTACGGCAGGAATTTTTGTTTCTATTGTGGCATGGGCGAGTTATCAGCGTTCAGAAGATGAAACGCCTTATTGGAGAACATTAAAAGCGAACGGAGAACTAAATGCTAAATACCCAAATGGTATTGAAGCACAAAAAGAAAAATTAGAAGCAGAAGGACACACCATTATGCAAAAAGGGCGTAAAAATGTACGATATTATGTAAAGGGCTATGAAAATTCCCTCTTTGATTTGAAGTAGGCTTTGGAACAATAGATGGTTACGCTTATAAGGATTATTGGACAATTGATAGATAACTTCAGGTTTGTATAATTAAAGCACTGGTTAAATCACACATTATCCCAGTGATTTTTGACCAGTGCTTTAATACCATCATGAATATTAGTGTTTGAATCTCCATCCAGAAATGTGACAACCCGAAAGCCGATATCCGCATATTTCCTACGTTCAGCTTCAAATTCTTCCTGTGAAGAAAAATCATTGCGCCAGAGATAATACGTTGGCTTCCGCAAGGTTATCACATCCTTTCTTTTAAATTTTTTATAACTATCATATAAAAAGTGGACAGTTTTCGTGTCTGTCCACTTTAAAATAATTTTACCGTTCACGATCTGAATGGGTTAATTGTCCTCGTTTTGCCAGTTCCAGTATTTCTGGTGGAATACGATTCATCAGATTCTGGAGATTTTCATAGTCAGCTCTGAGTCTGACATCATCCATTTTCTTTCGTATACTGCTGGACGTTGCTTCTTTTACCTGTCTGCTTAAATCCTGTGTCTGACTTTTTAATGATGCATTATCTGACTTTAAAGAACTGATTGTCTTATCATATTTCCGGACCTGTGTCTGAAAGTTCTCCATTGCAGGAAAGAATTTCTGTAAAAGTTCTACTGCTTTATCTGTATTTTTACCGGCATTAAAGAAATTTGTGTTTTCCAGTAAATCAGTAATCTGCTTAGCCTGCCGGGTAAGATGCGCTGCTTCTTTAAAAAGTCGTGGTGGAATATGTTCACGTCCGGTCATGCTGGCGGCTTCTCCTCGTTCCAAATCTGGATATTTTTCTACCATATGTTTCCAGAACTCATCCTGCCACCAGGTCAGCTTTTTCTTATTTCCAAGAATCTCTTTTGCACAAAGTCTTCCATCCTGAGTTATCGGGACAAAAGAAAGGTGCATATGTGGAGTTTTCTCGTCCATATGCACCACAGCCGAAAGGATTGTCTCTGAATCCTGATATTTCTCTATAAATTCCAAAGCTGTTTGGAAATACGCTCTGATTTCACTCTTTTTCTTACCTTTGAAAAATTCTGGTGTAGCGGTAATTAGAACTTCAACAACACGTACACTGTCTTTGCGTGTCCGGCATCCGTATTCTTCAATCAGTCGATTCGACTCTGCCCGGTACTTCCCGACTGGTTCAATGAAATGATAATTCAAATTTCTTCGACTGTTGTCTATATCCGGATTACTGGCATATTTTTCTTTTTTCCGTTCATTGTGAGCTTCAATATTGCTGATTTCAGGTCCTTTGTATTTTGCAAATCTTAAAATACCGTATTGTGCTTTTTGCATTTGTACTTCCTCCTTTCCCAAAAACAGGCTAACTGTCATATTATTTTGACAGCCAACCTGAAAAATATATAATGTGTAACTTACATTGAATCACTACGTACATACGTACCAAATTAATTTGTCCATTCTTTCGGTACGTACGTACACTGGGAAGCGTCCATAAAACCATCTGTATAGGACGGCTTTGTAATAACCTTTACTCCCGTAAATCCCCATACTCGTCTCCCTGCAGAATTTTTTATTGTATTGCAATGTTCCAGATTATATTTTGCTTGAACAGCAATCATAGCATCTGAGAAACTACGATTTTTTAATGCAGTCATGGAATTTTCTTCACACCAGAGCCGATAGCTCTCATACAGTTCTTTGGAACTTGCACTTGCCTCTGCCTGAAAGCGAATATATCCCTCTGATTCTAAAAAATCCAGTACATTGTTATTGTCTCGTTTCACATTCTCACGATTCGCCTTGATACGAGGACTTTCTGTAAATTTAAAATTCTGACGGACTAACCGTTGTACCCCTTCGAATGCCCAGAGAAAAATACCTTCGGCTTCATTCTTCATTTTTTCTGCCAGATAGGGATCATCTACACGATCAACCGGTTTCTCCTTTGTTGTCAGCACCAATTGTCTTCGGTAAAATCCATCGCTGCGGTCATACAATGCCTGTAAATCTCCATTGCTGAATGCAAGCAGTCTGGAAAAAAGCCACCCCTGGTAACTTTGCTTTCCTTTACGTTCCAAGTCCATTTTCCCCTGAGCAGTAACAATGGACTTCACATAACTTGTCTGTTTCAGGGCTTCCATTCGCATATCATCATCTACGCACAACAAAATGTGCTCAAGGTCGGCTCTGGCAAAGCGGTTTTCAGAAATTTTTCCGATACTTCCGTCTTTCATATTTGAGCCTAACAAGCTGTTCAGAACAGCACCAATCTGTGATTTTCCCTCACCACCATTACCTTTTATAATCATCATGCGTTGTCCTTTGTTGCTTGGAATCAGGCAATACCCAATAAACTCCTGCAAAGTTGGAATATCTTCCTGGTAGAGCAGTTGTTCTAAAAATGACAGCCATGTGACAGCTTCGGGCGCATCTGGATTATAGTTGACCGGAAGACGCATTCGCACAATATCCGGTTTTTCAGATATAAATGAGCCATCTATATATAGCGTTCCATTTGCAAGATGGATTTTATTGGCTTCTGGTGGAAAATCCTCTATATAAGCTGCCAGTTTCATTACTTCCAGAATATTTGTTACTTTGCGTGGAACGTTGTTGATGGCATAATGTTTCAGACTTTCAAATATTTCTCCACGAAGGGGCAGATCATCTGTGATCCGCCCTTCTGGAGTAAAAAATGCATTGTTGGCAAAGAGTATTTTGTGCGTATGGAGAAATTCCTCACAAAAGGCTGCTTCATTGATATTGGCTCCGTCAAACCAAACTGGATAGTTACTAAGCTGCTTCTTCTGCATATGCATCCTCCTCATCACGAGTCCCTAAAAGATATTTTAAATCTTCCAGATAGCCGGTTTCTTTCATGGATTTTACAACTTCAAAACCTTCCTCCTCATCTGCAAAGGTCAGATAGTCTGCCAGATATTCGATATAACTCAGATTTTCACATGCTTCTTCAAATCGTTCGTCCATAGGTAAATCTGGTCGTTCTGGCGCATACAATGCTTTCCATTTTTCCAAACGATGAAGATATTCGCAAACCATTTTCTGACATTTACATAATTCTTTCTGTCTGTTCTTTGTTTCCATGTACTCTGGCTTTTTCAGAGCTGCTATTACTGGCGGATTATCTGGTGTAATACCAAAATCTACAGCAATTTTCTTGGCGGCTTCATAGTTACTCAGTCCGAATAGATTTGCAACAAATTGAATCACATCTCCGGTAGCACCACAACCAAAGCAGTAGTAATAAGTGGTATTCAGTTTCATACTTGGATGATGGTCATTATGAAATGGACAACAGATCATGTTGTTTCTTCCAATTTTCATGCCATAATATTCTGCAGCCTGTTCGACTGTTACAGTTTCTTTTATTGTTTCAAATAATCTCATTCTATTTTCCTCCTAATTTAAGTTTGAATTTAAAGCTGTGCCGTTTTATCCAGATCCTTTCCTGACAGGCAACCCTTCTCGGCGCTGTGTCGTCTTTTTGTGAGCGCTCTTTTCTGATCAGAAAATCGTGGCGGTTTATAAAGCTCCGGAACGGTCATTTAGTTTTCAAGGTTCTGTCTGATCGATCATGTTGACAGTTTAGCATGAAAAAATCGCACCCTTGATTTATTCACGTACAATGAAAATCACGAATACGATTTGATAAAAAATTGCAAATTTGCACAGGCACAGATATAATGGAAGTAGTTTAGGAGGTGACGAAACAATGGGAAAATCTGATTTAATAGAAGATGAAACAAGTCTTGCATACCGATTGAGTAATTTGCGGAAAGACCATGATTTAAGCCAAAAACAGTTGGCTGATCAGCTTCATGTGACTCATTCACAAATCAGTCGTATTGAGAGCGGTGAAACAAAAAATCCTAATATAAGCATTGTAATAGATGCCGCCAGGTTTTTTCATGTTTCTACTGATTATCTGCTTGGAATCACTCAGATTACTTCACCCAAAAGTTATGATATATCGGAACTTGGACTGTCGGAAGAAGCAGTAACGAGACTGATTACCACAAGAATAGATGTAGATATTTTAAACCGATTATTGGAACATGAACATTTTCCCAAATTATGTATTATGATTCGGAATTATTTTGATGATACCATTGCTGATGGTATCATGGCACGAAATAAGGTCATTGATTTGGCTGTTGATCAACTGACTGATTTGATGACTGTAGAACCCTCAAAAAGAAAAGAGATTATAAAAGATAAGCAGTTTTTAAGCTCACAAAAATTAGGTGCGAATGAAGCGGACATCGAAAAAATCAAGATTCAGTTTATGGCAATATTACGTGATGTTAAATCTGGTATACAGAGAAAAGAACCAATAAAAGCGGTTGCTACAGCCGAAGCGATACAGATAATTCGGGACGCATTGCCTGATAAACCGGTTTCTGATATTACAAGTACTGACGTAGCAAATGCAGTAGCTTTTTATATGGGACAGACAACAGATCTGAATGACGAAGGACTTGCAATGGTACAGAATTTGGCAAAATATATTTGTGATAATAGCGTGCAAGAAAAGAATTCAGAGAATAGCTGACGTAAGCATGGATATACCTTTCTTCAAATGTGGCATCGTCTGAATAACAGCATCGTCATGCTAATATTCAGACTCAGTTCTGTACTTTCAGGTAACTCCTTTACGGAGTACCTTTCAGCACAGAATGCCGGAAATTGGAGATAATCGCAAGGATATAGAATTTCTTTCCGGCAGCCACAATTTCATAAAGGTATAACACACTAGACTTTCCTGACGGAAAATCGTGTGCCAAGGGGAGTGCCGCCCCTTTGGATACCCCAGAGTGTAATAATTAAATATTATTAATAATTTACTTTAATAGAAAGGAGCATATGATGCAAAAATCCGATATTTTTTTACAGACATATTTAAATCTTGAAAAAGAAGTAATTGAAGTATCTAAATACATATTTTTTACAGATGAAGTACTGGTGAACAGTAATGGTAGCATAAAGGTTCAATCATGTAAGACACAGCTTGAAACATTTTCCCCTCATATTGCAGATCTGTTAGTACGTTGTTGTGTACAAATAGAAGCCATATCAAAGGAATTATATTTTGATAATGGTGGAAGCAAAGCAAGAGGCGACAGTACTATCCATTTTGATGAAGATTGCCTAAAATTAATTGATATTAAGTGGCAGACACATAATAAAATTGTAATGGTTGTAGCACCATATTTTAACCTAACCAAAGATGAAAATCGTATCCTGAAACCTTTAAAAGAAGCACATAAAAGACAGGGAACTTATTGGGAAAAAGCTTATCAAGCAGTAAAACATGATAGGTACTCTTCTTTACAAAAAGGAAATGTGAAGGCTTTGCTCCAAGCTTTGGCTGCTTTATTTTTATTAAATTTGTATTATCATAACGAGTCATGGATTAGCAAATATAATGATATTTCAAAAATTGATTATAGTATGGGATCTAAGATATTTACAGTAAAAGCGCCTGAAGCAGATCAACTGTGGTACAAAAATATTCCCAATATTAGTGAGAGTCCATATGTGGTTACATATCAAGAAGAAGATTTTAAGCAAATTGAGAAAATGCAAAACGATGAAGAAAAAGCGATAAATGATTATTGGCAAGCACAGCCAGAAGTGCATGAAGACGCTTTTAAAGATCAATTGCACAAAGCTCTTGAAAAAAGTCCTCACACAAAAGTTATCTATATTTGGGAATTAGCAAAATATCGTTTAAATAAAAAAATCCCTAATTCATTAAGCTTCGAGGAGAAAAAAGAACTGTTAATTAATAGCGAGGAGTGGAATGGATGGATACATCAAAATAATAACCATCTTTCAGCAGATGAACTCACAGAAGCCAATATACAAGATGAAATAAATGTTGTTGGCACTTGTTGGGGAATGGAAATAATGAAAAAACTACAGAAATTAGAATGGCTTCCAATTGCTTTGAATAGAGAAATATGCAAAATATATATTCCATCATAAATACATTTCGATACAAATATACATTTTTATTTACATTATTAAAGGAGATGAATATATCATAATGGTGGAATATGGCTATACGAAAAAAGACTGGGCATTGTTCAGAGAAAAAATTGCCGATTGGCAAGAAGCCTATATGGATAAGTTGAATAAAGAATATATTGATTTATTAAATGGCGATGGAAGACCTTCTGAAAAATTCTGGGCTTTGGAAGAGCGAATACGGAATGATAAAAAAGATACAGGTGTACAGTTAAGAATGAGCCGTTCCAACTGTATCTACAATATTGTCTCATTGTTGAATGAAGGTGCGATTACTATGGAAGATCTGGAAGAATTTAGTGATGAATTGAAAGAAAGAGTACATTTTATTGCAAAATAAAAAGCCCTATCCATTTGGAACAGAGCATTTATAGATGAAAGAGATTATTTGGCAGGCGTCGCGGCTCCTGCATCTCTTTTAACCCATAGGGTGCGTGGTTGCAACGAAATTTACCACCTCAAATAATCTCTTTACTATCTTATACATATTATAACCCAATTATGCTTTTTTGTAAATAACATCCTTGTTACGTAAGTAGTTATTCAGTCTCTTTTCAGTTATTTTCCAACTGGTAATCACAGAATTTTTATAATCCTTATTATCATCAGAAGTTATGATTTTCAATACCAGAAGAGAGCGTTCCTCGCCATTAAGGATCTTTTTAACAATCAAACCAGTATTTGGACGCTTGTCCCTGAAAATATAATCCGGGTCATCTAATATGTCTCTTACGTAATGCATCGTATCTATGTATGCTTCTGGATGCCTTTCACGAATATGCATCATTTGTTCTTCTGTAATAATCACCTCATCAGCTATGTGGTTACTGGAAATACAATCATAAATATCCCAGTTCAGAGTTCCAAGGCTGTGAATTACAATATTTCTCTCTTTAACGATAACGCCATCTCCTATACGAACCTGATTATACTTCATAATGGTTCTCCTTTCTGCCAATAACTTTTCTTGGTTTGTGATTGCGCCCTTTTGCACAACCAGTCTACGTTATTATCATAACACAGGTACGTTACTATGTACAAGTAGAAACTAGATTCTTCGCACTATTCAATCCATCCACCCAATTACACAAAATCACAATCGTCTCATAATTTACATGGATATATGTACGCCACCTTTTCTTCCGCCGAGAACTTCTTTCCCTTTTAAATCTTCCCACTTAAAGTCAGGCATCTCTTCCCTTGCAACAAGAAAGTTTCCTGCTCTTTGTGTCAATTGCGCAAAATTGACAACATAATCTTTTGCTTCCTCATTATAAGTGTAAATGGACGATTCCGAACCCATAAATCCGATTTCTGCGTCACCTGAAAGTACGGCCGTCATTGTCTTATCCGCCCCAAATCCTGTTTTCAAAATGAGGTCAATTCCTTCTTCCTCGAAATATCCCTCTTCAATCGCCACATACATCGGAGCATAAAAAATAGAATGTGCCACTTCATTTAAACGGACTTTCTGCAATTTATCCTTTGGCTCTTCTTCCTTTTTACACGCTGTCATGGAAACTGCGGATAAGACTACCACCGCTGTCATCATCAGTGAAATAACTCGCTTTTTCATTTTCTTTCCCCCACTTTATTTCTTTACCTTATCAATATATGTCTTGGGGAGAAATACGTGCTTTTTCTTTAGCACATCACAATAATTTTTCGGGGAGTAGTTTGAGGAGGAATACTTCTTGTCGTTATTGTATAATATACGATTAACATATTCTGCCCTACAGGACACATATATTGCTGCCCATTTGAAGTAATAATCTCTGTTCCCCGGGAAATATTTAATTTCAACTGTTCGTCCACGGCTGTCAGGTTCTCATCAAAATAGCCTACAAAAATATTTTCATTCGGAATATTTCTGCCGATAATCACCGCCTGATATTGCGGCGGATAAATAAGCGGAACAGGAAGATTTGCATCATAAAACGCAGTCACTGTCATGCCGGGACGAATCCTGATCATGTCAATTACATACGTTTCTGGAGAAATAATAAAATTATGCACTCCCTCTGCATTTTGTATTGTTATCATTTGCCGACAACAATCTTCACTTATAGGTTGAATACGTTGTACCGTTCCGGTAATTGCGTTTAGGTTTTCCATAAATTTCTTTCCTTTTTGTTTCTTTATTCCTAATATATGCCTACCGTCTAAATATGAAACTTTTTATGGATTTCCTGCAGTACTTCTTCCTTTTTAAAAATAATCAATGCGACCAGCAATAAGAAACTAAACATTACACAGAGTAAAGAGGGAATCGTGTTCGTGACTACTCGTGTCAGCAGAAAAATAAAAGGGACTGTCATTCCATAACTCCCCGCCATAAGAAGATAAATCATATAATCTTTTGCTTTTAATTTTTGCACTCTTATTGCGGTCAGCATAAATGTTATGATGCATATTACGGCAATCGGGAATACATATCCAACAGACCACCCTTTCCATTTTGTTCCAATATCCCATAAAACACAGCCAACTGTAATCAACATCATTTCCCACATTCCATTTTTGAGAAGATTGTGTCTTTTCTTGAATCCGGTCACAAAAACCAGCCATGTGCTACATATCAGTCCTGTCACAAACACAGCCCAATATATCCCTGAATTTATCATTGTGTTTATTCCAAATGTCAGTGTAACTCCGGCAATACATAAAAACGAAAACCATTGAAAAAGTTTTTGGGCAAGTTCAGTCTGTTTTTTCGTCTCCGGATATGTTGGTGTTTCTATTTTGGCTTCTATTCCCACTTGGGACAATATATCAAAGAAATTTCTAATGACATTTTCCGTATCGCTTCTTGAAGTAAAGCCCAAAGATAATTTATCTTCAAAAGAACATGCACATAATTCCATCTTTCCCGTACTTGTATACACACCAAACCTGTAAATGTATTTCCTATATTCTTCCGGCATGGATACTACACTCATGTTTGAAAATACTGCTGTCAATTCTTTTTCCGCCAATTTTGCCCCTGCCTGCATACAAACATTTTTTAATTCCAACGGTGCAATTCTGAGAAATGGATTTTTCTCCAATGAAATCCACTCATTCATATGTTCCGCCATTCTTTTTGTGTTTAATTCCTCCTGAAAAAATTGTTTTACATACGCTAATACATCTTCCAAACTGTCTTTTTCCTGTCCAAACTGATAACACGGTTCAATCCAACCGAAAAAATTCAACATGGACTCTGACGGAAATAATTTTCTGAGATTAACGGGAATCATTAATTTTACCGGATTTTTTTCTTCCGTTTTGGACATTTCCCTATGAATTGCACAGAGAAGAACGGAAGTTAATAAAACAGTCATTGTCACCCCGTATTCTCTTGACTTTTCTAAAACTTCCGACACCGACAATGTTGCCTCTGTTATCTGCATCTGAAAGCGGTTTTGCTTTTGTTTTTTAAGTTGAAATGCCTTTTTCTTTTCCTCTTTCGGCTTTTTGATTTTCGGAGAATAATATTTCTCAAATCCGTCGATTTCCTGATCCGTAACGGTGACGGATTCATTTCCGAGGGGAACATCTTTTATTCCCTCACTTTTATGTGCAATCAACAGATAGTTCTTCACTAACTCACGCAAAAATAAAGTCGCTCCGGTTCCGTCTGTTAATGCATGATATACTTCAAAATTAATTCTGTTTTTATAATAGGTCACTTCAAAAAGCAGACTTTTTTTGTCCCGTATATAAATATCGCTGCACGGTTCTTTCCACTCTTCTTCGACAGCAGGCCTTAAGTGGCTCTTTTCCAAATAGTGCCAAAACAGTCCCTTTCGCATAACGGAAAGAAATACAGGATATTTTAGAACCGTTTTATCCAGCGCTTTCTGTAAAATACCTTCGTCTACTTCCTCCTGCAGTTCACAATAAAAACGGAAAACTCTTGTATCCGCTCTTCCGCTTGTCGCCGGAAAGATTTTTGCCGCATTATCTAATTTTCTCCACGATGCTCTTTTTGTTTCCGACATACTAACACTCCTCCAAAAATTTACAAATATATTCTAAACTTTCCTGCACATGGTAATGTTTAAATCCCAAAGCAAAAAATCCATGAATTGCATTTTGTATGCGATAAATTTGTACGTCCACATTTTCTTCCTGCAGGCGCCTTCCATAATCCTCTCCCTCATCTCGAAGTGGATCAAGTTCAGCGGTAAGAATTAAAGTTCTCGGAAGATTTGCAAACGTTTTCGCTTTAATTGGAGCAAAATATGGATTGTCCTTATCTTTTTCTTCACTTTTATACAATTCAATGTAATCCTGCATTTTCTGTACCGTTAAGAAAAAATCGGTTCCATTTTCCTGCACTGACATATATGGAGATTTTTCCGAATAGTCGCTATTTACTGCAGGATAAATCAAAATTTGTCTCCGAGGGGAAAAATCTCCTGTATCTCTTGCTTTCTGGCATACTCCTGCAACTAAATTTCCTCCTGCACTGTCTCCGATTAGCGTTATGTTCTCCGGCGGCATATCTTTAATCAGTTTTTCATTAAACATTGCTTCTGCCACCCTGTAGCAATCTTCAAATCCTGCCGGAAAAGGATATTCCGGAGCAAGCCGATACTCTACGGAAACAATAATCTGATTTGTTGCTTCTGTCAGTTTTGCACAAATTCTCTCATAACTATCCACGCTCTCTGTGACCCAGCCGCCGCCGTGAAAGAAAAGCAAAGCCTTTCTTTCTCCCTGCATTTCCTTTGGAAGGTACAAACGTATCGGTATTTTGTATCCATTGTTTTCAACATAATAGTCTGTCGTTCGATGAAAAATCTTCAGTAAATCAATGCCTTTTAAATCTGCCATATATCTTGCCGGCTTTACTTTTATTCCTCCTTTTGAAAGCCCCCGCAATACTTTTCTTACTACTCTTCTCATTTTTCTTTTCTCCAAGTTATCTCCTTTATCCTATACGAAAGTAGCAGATAACATTTGTTACCTGCCACCGCATTTTCCAACATTTTCTTATTGGCTCTGTTGTTTTGCCAATGTAAAATAGTCCTCTTAAATTATCTTTATTTTAGCACAATACTTTAGACAAAGCAATTTATTTTTTTTGAAATACGAAAAGGACATCACAGTTCAACTGCAATGTCCTCAAATTTTTCATATTATAATAAGAAATATTTCCCTATAAACAAGACTGCGAGTACAATCATCAACACGCTTATCTTCTTTTCTTTTGCTTTTCCTGCAACAAGATTGATTATAACGTATGTAATAACTCCCATTGCAATACCTTCAGAAATACTGTAGAAGAATGGCATTGCCGCAATACAGATGAAACAAGGAAGTCCTTCTGTGAAGTCAGAAAAATCAATGTTTGCCACATTTGTCAACATATAAAATCCTACCACTACCAATGCAGGTGCTGTCGCAAATGATGGAATGGCAAGGAAAATAGGTGATAACAACAGAGAAGCACCAAATAATACGGCTGTTGTCACTGCTGTAAGACCTGTACGTCCTCCTTCTGAAACACCAGATGCACTTTCCACGAAAGTAGTTACTGTTGATGTACCAAGCACTGCTCCGGCTGTTGTAGCCACTGCATCTGCCATTAAGGCTCCTTTAATTCTAGGAAGTTTTCCGTCTTTATCAAGCATATTTGCTTTTGTAGAAACTCCAATCAATGTTCCCAATGTATCAAAAATATCTACAAATAAGAACGCAAAAACAACTACCATAAACTGTCCGATGTTAATTCCCGAAAAACTTAATTTCGCAAAAATCGGTGATAAACTCGGCACACTGATTCCGTTGCTGAAATCCGGTAACAAACTATACATACCTAATTCTGCATTCGGAACATAAATTCCTGTCAACTGACAGATGATTCCTAAAATCCATGTAATTAAAATTCCCCAGAGAATATTTCCCTTTACATTTTTTACTACAAGAATTGCTGTAATAATAATACCGATAACTGCCAAAAGAACTGTAATTCCTACATCATTCATTGATGCTGATACCTTGTTTAATTCATTATAACCTTTGACAGAGAATAACTGAACTAAAGTAGAACCACCGATAACAATTTTTGCATTCTGTAATCCGATAAACGCAATGAATAAACCGATTCCCACGCTTACCGCTGATTTTAGATTCATCGGAATCGCATTAAAAATTGCTTCACGAACATTTGTGACAGATAAAAGAATAAAGATAATACCCTCTACAAATACTGCCGCTAAAGCAACCTGCCATGTGTATCCCATACCGATAACGACTGTGTACGCAAAATATGCGTTTAATCCCATTCCCGGTGCCAACGCAAACGGATAGTTTGCAAAAAGTGCCATTAACATTGTTCCTAAAAATCCTGCCAGAGCAGTTGCTGTGAATACGGCACCCTGATCCATTCCCGCTGCCGAAAGAATACTTGGGTTTACCGCTAAAATATATGCCATTGTCATAAATGTCGTAATACCGGCAAGTATCTCTGTTTTCACAGTTGTCTTGTTTTCTTTGAGTTTAAATATTTTCTCTAACATACTCTCTCATTCCTCCTTAAGTAATACTTATCTAGTTTATCAGAGAGTTTATGTAATGTAAATCTTTTATACATTATATATACTTATAACTATTCATAAGTATTAATATTTAAACAATTCAGTAGACAAATATCTTTCCCCTGTATCCGCAAGTAATGTCACGATTACCTTTCCCGCATTTTCTTCTTTTTTCGCTTCCTCTATTGCCGCATATACTGCTGCTCCTGAAGAAATCCCCACTAAAACACCTTCTTTTTCTGCCAGAAGCCTTGCACCTTTAAATGCCTGCTCATTTTCTACCGTAAGAATCCTGTCATAAATGTTCGTATCCAAAATATCCGGAATAAATCCTGCGCCGATTCCCTGTATTCCGTGAGGTCCCGGATTTCCTCCTGAAAGCACAGGGGATTGGGCAGGTTCAACAGCCACCACCTCTATATTCTTATTTTTTTCTTTTAGGCAGCGACCTGTTCCGGTAATTGTTCCACCCGTGCCGACACCTGCAATAAACATATCTACTTTACCGTCTGTATCTTCCCAAATTTCTTCTCCGGTTGTTCCATAATGTGCTTTCGGATTAGAAGGATTTGTAAACTGTCCCAATATGATTGCTCCCTCAATTTCCTCCTCCAATTCTTTTGCTCTCTGAAGCGCCCCTTTCATTCCCAATTTTCCGTCTGTGAGAACAATTTCGGCTCCATACCCCTGCAAAAGTTTTCTTCTCTCCACACTCATCGTTTCCGGCATAGTAAAGATTGCTTTATATCCTTTTGATGCAGCTGCCATCGCCAAACCGATTCCTGTATTTCCACTCGTAGCCTCGATAATGGTAGCACCTTTTTTTAATTTCCCCATCTCCTCAGCATCTTCTATCATTTTCTTTGCCACACGGTCTTTTACGCTTCCTGCTGGATTGAATAACTCCAATTTAACATACACTTTTGCTTTTAAATTTTCCGCTTCCTCTATGGAAGTCACCTCCAATAAAGGTGTATTTCCGACTAATTCCAATATGTTTTTATAAATTTTCGCCATTTTTTTCTTTCTCCTCTCTTTTTTTATCAACTGAATATATAAAATATATCAAATAACCACTTATTCTTTTTGTATATTTTCTATGAAACATTCTTGTTTTTTCTTGACTTTTATATATAATTATGCTAATCTAACGAAGTATCAGTTTCTGATACAGTATCATTATTTTTTATTTTTATGGAGGTAACATCATGAACAAAGGTACAGTAAAATGGTTCAACAACCAAAAGGGTTATGGATTCATCTCTGACGAAGCCGGAAACGATGTATTTGTACATTACACCGGTTTAAACATGGAAGGCTTCAAATCCTTAGAAGAAGGTCAGGCAGTTGAATTTGAAATTACAGAGGGTGCTAAAGGTCCTCAGGCTGTCAACGTAGTAAAACTTTAATCAACATTTTAAATGTGCCTTTTATTTATAAGATTTAATATATATTTGATTTCATATTTAAAAAGCATCACTGGAAATGAGATTAGAAAACCCGATACATTACCGTATCGGGTTTTTCATGTAACTGTTTCGGTAAATTACTCTTGTGTCCCCGAGCATATCCTGTATTCCTCTTTTTTCCCTGTCTACTCCCACTAAAACATATCCGATTCCCATACAGAATCCGCTTAAAAATCTTCCGATGGTTTCCCTGTAGATTATGTTAAACAGAGATAATTTCCCACCGTTTGCATTGACTACCTGTAAGTTCATAACGCGTTTTCCAAGTGTCGTTCCCGTACAATACGTCATCAGGACAAAATAGGAAACTCCGCATACATATAAAACAATATCTTTTAATGTATAGTGAAACAATATGTTTCCGTCTATCTGCGAAAAAAGAAAGTGTAACGGAATTCTGATGAAGAGTAAACCAACCCATACAATAATACTGTCAATAATATATGCCGACAGTCTTGCGAAAAATCCCCCATACATTACCGGGTTATCGTAATTGTTCTGCATAATACATCGGCACCCCACTTCCCAATTCCGCTTCTGTCTCTTTTAATACTTCCGCTTCCGATTTTGTCTTTAAACTTTCTAATTTCCCAAAAAATGATGCGAGCATGGACGGTTCCGTACTTGGCTCATAGAAAATCACATTCTCCCCAATTTCTTTACTCATGTCTTTTTTCATATCGTCATACAGTCCGATTTCATCAACTAAACCGTTTGCTTTTGCCTGCTTTGCCGAATAGATTCTTCCGTCCGCAAGTTTTCTCACTTCCTCCTCACTCATTTTTCTTCCGTCTGCCACAATTTCAACAAAGCGACCATAGGATTCATCTACGATACTTTGATAAATAGCCGTCTGCTCTTCGTTCATCTGACTCATATCTTTATTCTTGCCGCTTGTTATACTGTATGAGCGAATCCCCAATTTCTCATATAATCCCGTCATATCAAATCCTGAAATAATTACTCCGATAGAACCTGTTGTCGTGTTTGGATTAGCGTAAATCTTGTCAGACGGCGCTGAAATATAATATCCGCCCGAAGCGGCGTAATGTTCCATGTATGTCCATACCGGACGATTTGTCTCTTTCTGGTATTCTTTCAATTTCAAATATAATTCCTCGGATTCATAAACCGCTCCTCCCGGAGAATCTACGCGAAGAAGAATTCCTTTATTGGAAGAATCCTCTTTCATTCTGTCAATATATTCCAAAGTATCCAAATGCTGGTATCCTTCACTCGTATCAAAAATCCCATCTGATGTTGTCTGTTCCTGTATTGTTCCCACAACATTTACCACACCGACATATTCTCTGTTTGGAAGTTGTAATTCTGTTCCTCCGGATAAAACCTCACTGGAAGTTCTCTTTAAAAAAGAATCCGCAATCGTATTGGTAAATACACTCGTCACGCCTACGGCAATAAATAAAACTGCGGCAACCACCGCTCCGATAATCTGCTTTTTGTTCATCTTCTATTCTTCTCCTTTATCTGACGTATTTTCCCCTTCCTGTGTGGAATTATCGGGTACTTTATCCTGTCCCGCACCCTGATTTTCTTCCTCTTTCTGTTCCTCCACAGGTTTTTGTTCCTGTTCTTCCGTCTGTTCTTCCGTCTGCTCTTCTGTCTGTTCCTCTTCCGGCTCTTTTACCGGTTCTTTCGTTGATTCATCTTTATCGTTTAGTTTCTCAATTCCGATTTTAGCCCATTTTTTCAAAGTTTCCCGGTTATAATACGCTGCCGTTCCAATCACCGCAAGAATAAGGATAAATAGAATCGCTTTTAGAAAACCGTGTCCTTTTTTCTCTTTCGTTTTTTTCTTCTTTTTCCCTGAAAACTTAAAAGGCAGTTTGATCGAACCTCCCTTTTTCCGTTTCTTCTTACTCCTGCCGGAATTCTTTTTACTTCCGGCATAGTTTTCACTATGCTCCTTTTTCTCCTTTTCTCTTTGTTTATCCAAATCCATTTTTACTTTACATTCATAACAAAATGCATATGTATGATAAATCGGATTGCCCTGTTTATCTTTTCCTACTTCAATTGGTTTGATTTGCATCTCTTTTCCACATCGTTTACATATCATAAGCATTTCCTCCTCAGTTAGATTAGTCTACATTATATCACATCATTTCTTTCTATTTGTGAAAAAAATCTTAACTTTAATTTCATTTTACGATATAATAATCGGAGTAATTATTTGTACATACAAAGGAGTTAGACATATGAATAAAAAAGAAATTGCGGAAATCAAAAAGCAGTTTACCCCCGCAAACTGTGCAATCACACGCATTTGTGGCTGTTATGTAAACGGTGAAAAAGAAAAGCAGTCCACATTCAAACAGGCTTTTCTCTCTTTACCCGAGGAGGAAATGTTCAAATATTTCGATATTTTTCGCAAAGGTCTGTCGGGAACTCTCGGGAAAAATCTAATTAATATGGATTTTTCTCTTGAAGCGGAATTAAACGGCGGAACACACGAGTTTCTCTTAAAATTGCGCGAAAGCCGCCTGACTGACGATATGCTTTTAAATACTTTTTACGATAAAATTATCGAATCTTACGATTATGCAGAGCATTATCTTATCCTCCTCATTCACAGCGCCTACGACATTCCCGGAAAGTCTTCTGATAATGAGGAAATGTTTGACGCTTCTGATGAAGTATACGATTATATCGTCTGCAGTATATGCCCTGTCAAACTTTCAAAACCGGGACTGTCTTACGATGCTGAATTAAACACTTTCCATGACCGTATCCGTGATTGGATCGTAGAAATGCCAAACCATGCTTTCTTATTCCCCGCTTTCAACGACAGAAGTACGGATATTCACAGTACACTATATTATTCCAAAAAACCGGAAGAATTACATATGGAACTGGTAGACAGTTTGCTTGGCTGTTCTTCCCCTCTCACCGCAGGAACACAGAAAGAGTCTTTCAATACACTGATAACGGAAACACTGGGAGATGAATGTTCCTACGAAGTTGTCAAAAACATTCACGAAAACCTAAATGAACTGATTGAAGAACAGAAAGATTCTCCTGTTCCCGTCGAACTTGACAAAGAAGAAGTAAAATATCTATTTGCCAAAAGCGGTGTCGATCAGGAAAAATTAGAAAATTTTGACACACAGTACGAAACCGTAGCAGGCGAGAAATCCACTCTTCTTGCCACTAACATTACAAATACAAGAACTTTTGAAATTAAAACCCCTGATATTATCATCAAGGTAAATCCGGAACGCACTGACCTTGTTGAAACAAAGGTCATTGACGGAAGGCAGTGTCTTGTCATTGGGGTAGATGATCATGTGGAAATCAACGGTATATCCGCACGCACAATATTGAAAAAATCTGAATAAATCTGCTTGGCAGAGGGGACTGTTCCTCTCTGCCTTTATAATCTTTCTATTCTTTTCAGAAGATTCTGTTCTCTCTCCTCAAAAAGAACGTTTTTATTATATTGATAGTATCTCTCACAGGAATATTCCTGTAAGAACTGCGCACTGTAATAGTTCGCATTCAGTTCTGTCACAAACGCTACCATTTCCTGACTCGTTCCAAACATAATTTCCATGAAATCGAAAGCATATTCCAGCATTTTTCCTGACGCTTCTTCCAGTTTTTCATAAATTTCTTTTTCTTTTGCAAAGAGAGAACGCACCTTTTCAAATCCTTCTTCTTTGTCATAGAGGTTTTCTGTTTTCAACACCATAATATAAGATTCCAATTTCTGAATTGTGCGTGAGAAAGAATATTTTTCTTCCCTGTTTAACAATTCTGCTTTTTTCTTATATTCTAACGTTTCAATCATCTGCTCTTTCACTTCCTCCAGGCAGGATACCACATCTTCCCCAAATTCCAGATTGCTCTTATATCTTTTCAGACATTTGAACAATACTTCCGTCTCCCCTTCTCTTCGGTATGTCTGACGGAACTGCTCTGTCAATTTTGCCAATAAAAGGCTGACAATGCTTAATCGCTCGTCAAAAGAAGCGTGATTTAATTTCTTTTTCACTCTTTCGTCTATTGTCCCTTCAAGAACCTCGTCCATGCGGTAATCGGTGCGATATTTGTGATAGAGTTCCAAATAATTTGCGAAATCTTTTGCAATCTTCGGATATTGAATATACTGCACAACCACTTCCCAATCTGCCTCTTTTTCCTGCTTTTCATATGCGTAAAGCATATTGGATAAATCTTCCCAGCCTCTCGGTGTAGAAAAGAGCATTCCGTCCACCGTCATCTCCATCTGATAAAAATAAGAAGGCTTCGCTGTCAGATAGGAAATAACAGCACCATGAATGTTAGATTTATACGCATATTCTTTCCAGACGGAAAACTCCGGCTGTACTTCTATTTTCTTCACTCTGTCCATTGTAACAACATCAAATTCTCTCACGGATTTATTGTATTCAGGAGGATTTCCCGCCGTCACAATAATCCAGCCTTCCGGTATCTGATGATTTCCAAAACTTTTATATTGCAAAAATTGCAGCATCGCAGGGGCCAACGTTTCTGAAACACAGTTGATTTCATCTACAAATAAAATTCCCTCTTTTAATCCTGTTTTTTCTATCTTATCGTAGACGGACGCTACAATCTCGCTCATCGTATATTCCGTAACCGAATACTCTTTCTCTCCATAAACGTGTTTTGAAATAAACGGCAGTCCGATTGCACTTTGCCTTGTATGATGTGTAATCGTGTAGGATACAATTCCAAGTCTGCACTCTTTTGCAATCTGCTCCATAATCTGTGTTTTTCCAATTCCCGGAGCGCCGATAAGAAATATCGGTCTTTGCCGCACCGACGGAATTACATATTCTCCATACTCATCTTTTAATAAATATGCGGAAATCGCATTTTTAATTTCCTCTTTTGCTCTCTTTATGTCCATTCTGCTTCCACCTTTCCACTAAATTCTTCCGGTTCTATAATCAATTTCATTGCCCAAATCGGCACATCGACATCTCTGTAATCTTCCTTCATAAATACAAACGCAGTCTCATAGAGCGGTCTTTTTACCGGAAATGTGCCGTAACCGTCTGTAAAATAAATCAAGCCTCTCAGATGATGAAATGCTTTTTTCTTTATCAGTTCATTCACATAGGCGAACACCGGTCTGAAGTCCGTTCCTCCCTGACCTCGCACTTCGAAAGATTCCATATATGCCTGCAACTCTTTCTCATTTGTGATAACTGTGTCAGATTGAATTCTATCATCACACTGAATAATGTGTATGCGCACTTTCCGAAAGAAACTTTCCGATTCGCTGAGAACACTGTATGTTTCCCGCAAAAACTGTTTTACCAATTCACCTTTACATGACATGGAAGTATCTATGGCGATCACAAAATCTTCCACCTTGTAAACTTCCTTTGTTTCCTGAGGCTCAATCAACGGCATATTTCCGTATAATTCCATTCCATAGTGATAAAATACATAGTCAAAAGAATCCAGATCCACCTGTGTTTCTTCTTTTAAAACCGAAAATTTCCTTAAAAACTTCCTATAGTCATACTTTTCCCTGTTTTCAATTTGAATCTGTTCCAGCACATCTTTCACTTCGTCTGACTGTTCTTTTCCAAATGTCTCTATTTCCGTCTGCATTTTCTCACTGTCTTCTTTCCACCGCTTATTTCTTTCCATCGTGCTTTTCGGTGTCAGATTATCAGACCACATAGAATGATTATCCATATAAAATTCGTTTTCCATTCTCCTGATTTCCTCTTCCTGATAATTCATCTGCCGCAGAAATTCATATACATTTTTCGGTGTTAAAACTTGCTTTTGTTTTTCGATTGTCTGATAAAGATTTTTTCTGTAAGGGGAAACATATCTCCTCACACTTCTTGCCGTAAGTGAATCAATCATCTTCTCCACGACAATATCGCTGGCTAGATTCCAATATCTCTTATCTGCGGCAGATGGAAGGGCAAAATGCAAAAACAGACAGTGTAATATCATGTGCAGGTACATTCTGTTTACCTTTAATCTGTTTTCCCGAAACAGGCTGATAAGGGTGTCCGGCGAAAAATACACTGTTTCACCGTTTGTTCCAATTTCTGCCGAAGAATACTGTGGTTCAAATTCCAATCTGCTTAATGCAACATGAAAAAACCGCATGGAGACATATAGTTCCTGTTTTGCCTGCGCCCAGACTTCCATGCAGATTTCTATCTTTTCCAATTCTCTCTGCTGCTCCCTTTGCAGTACATTCCATTCTCTTGCCATTTTCCTCACCTGCCCTATAACAAAAATTTATCTTCTTTCTTTCCTGACGGATACCGCTCATGTTCCTCATTCATCAGGTAACTGAAAATCTCTTCCTTCCGCTGCTTACCCGCAATGTGAATCATCTGCTGCATCATGGCTTTCTCTTTTGCAATCTCTCTCGCCAGATACTTCGTTTCCTGCAGACTTTCCCGGGAAAACGCCCACAGACACGCCTCCTCAAAATACTCCGTTAAAAACTCTTTATATTTCTGCTCTGCTTCCTTATGTAAGCCAATCGGGTAGAGTAATCTGCCAAAAGCCATCTCCAGTATGACTTCCTGTTTTTCATCTTCCTTTGCCCACGGAAAACGTTTATCATATAAATCAAACTGAACTTCTGTCTGAATAAAACAATTTCGATACCACATTCCGCTTCCATGTGTATGAGTCTCCAAAATTCTCGCAGGCGTATTTTCCACCGCCTCCTCAAAAAATTCCGGAAAAACCAGTTTCGCCTCCCCTTCCACAGCGTGAAGTGAGACGCTCTGTTTCTCCCGCAGTTCCAACAGTAATTCCCGCAGACACGATTTTTCTCCCGCAACCAAAGTGGCATCTAGTTCACTCACCCGATGACAGCCTGTAAACGCACCTGCGCCTATATCGGAAATATTGCTGTAAAAACTTATTTTCTCCAACCGGCTACACCCGTAAAAAGCGTATTTCCCAATTCTTTTAATTGTTTTTGGCAAAATAATTTCTTCTAACTTTGCTCCGCAGACCGACGCATCTTCCTCCCCTACCGGACCATAGGCAGAAAAAGCATAATCGCCAATCTCTTCCACAGGATATCCGTTGATTTCTTCCGGAATCTCAATCACTCCTCCGCAGACATAACACCTGCGTATCGTTACCGCCTGATTCTTTTTTTCTATCTGATATTCTTCAAATTGATTTGTCATCTTTCTTCCTTTCACTTAAATCCATTAGATGTTTGTCACAACTAACTTCTTTACCCCATCATTTTTACATAAAGAAAAACTTTTGGCAAGTTTTTTATCGCATACATAAAAAGGGTGGCCTTCGCCACCCTATCTGATAAACATTGCATCTCCAAAACTAAAGAAACGATACCGTTCTCTTACTGCTTCCTCATATGCCGCCAAAACATTTTCTCTGCCTGCCAAAGCCGACACAAGCATAATCAAAGTAGATTCCGGCAAATGGAAATTCGTAATCAGACAATCCAAAATTTTAAATTGATAACCCGGATAGATAAAAATGTCCGTCCAACCGCTTGTCGCCTGTAATCTTCCATTTTCGTCCGCTGCCGATTCAACTGTTCTGCAACTTGTCGTTCCCACACAGATTACGCGATGTCCCTGCTCTTTTGTCTCATTAATCTTGCGGGCTGCCTCCTCATCAATCTGATAAAATTCTGAGTGCATATGATGTTCCAGAATATTATCTACTTTAACGGGACGGAAAGTTCCAAGCCCGACATGTAACGTCACTCTGGCAATTTTTACATTCTTCTTTGCGATTTCTTCCAACAACTCTTCCGTAAAATGCAGTCCTGCCGTTGGCGCTGCCGCTGATCCGGTATGTTTTGCATATACGGTCTGATAGCGGTTCTTATCTTCCAACTGATGTGTGATATACGGTGGAAGAGGCATCTGCCCTAACTGATCCAAAACTTCCTCGAAAATTCCTTCATAATGAAATTGAATCAGGCGGTTTCCCTCATCTACAATATCAATAACTTCCCCTTCTAAAAGGCCTTCCCCAAAACGGATTTTTGTACCCACTTTTGCTTTCTTTCCGGGTTTTACCAGTGTCTCCCAAACATCATTCTCTCTTCTTTTTAATAAAAGAACTTCTATTTTCGCATCTGTCCCTACTTTTGAGCCAATCAGTCTTGCCGGAAGTACCTTTGTATCATTAATGACAAGGCAGTCCCCCTCCTCCAAATAATTGACAATCTCTTTAAAAATATGATGCTCTGTTTTTCCCGTCTCTTTATCCAAAACTAAAAGTCTTGAGCCGGAACGGTCCTCCAACGGATCCTGCGCAATCAATTCCTCTGGTAATTCAAAATAAAAATCTTCTCGTTTCATATTTCTATCCTTCCTCTATATCTTTCTCGCCCGTATAACTAAAAAGGCCGGTTTCAGCATTTCTTTTTCCAACTGCGGATATTGTTTTATCATAGTGGAACTCGGCCTTGTCTCATCTGCAGCCTCTACATAAAATCCGTGTTGTCCAAGTGCAGTCACTATCTCGCCCACTGTTCTATGGTAAATAACTTCATCATCAATAAACCAGTTGGAACCGCGTCGTCCTGACTGATGATAATTTGAAAATGTATAAGAAATCTCCTTACCTCTCTCATCATAATTCCAGCCCGGCTGTCTGTCTAAAGATGCTGTTGTAATCGGGTGCTTTTGAGAAAAAAGTAAAATGCCGTCTTTATGTAAAAGTGAACTCAGCCCTGCGATAAATTTATCGAAATGTTCCACGTAATGAAAAACGAGCGAACTGTATATGACATCAAATTTTTCGTCCAACCCCGCTGCCTTTTCCGGTGCTAAAAGACGGTATTCTATGGGTAATCCCACAGATTTTCTTTTTGCGATTTTCAGCATTCTCCCTGACATATGTGTTCCCAGCACCTTCACTGCACCGTTCTCGGCAAAATATCTGCAATTCTTCCCACAGCCGCAGCCAATCTCAAGTACCCTGTTCCCAAATATATCCGGCATATAATTGTGCATTGCCGGCTGTTCCAATAAACTCCTCATCGTATTCCTGTTCAACAAAACTCTCTCCCTTTTGCATAAACTTATTTAAGTATAACATTTTCCACAGAAAATTTCATCAAAAAAGAAAAGGAATTTCTATTTTGAAATTCCTTTTCCATTCATTACGCCTTGATTATTTTGTTCTTTTTCTTCTGAATACAAGAACACCGCCTGCAATTGCCATACTTGCAATCATCAGTGCAATTGGCATTACACCGTTTGCAGCGTCACCGGTTTTAACCGGCTTATTACCCGGTTTTTTATTTGGTTTTTTATCCGGTACTGTTGTATCTTTTACAACTAATCCTGCTTCTGCCTTTTCAAAGTTTGCTTTCGCCTGTGCGAATGCTTTTGCCGAAACATTGTCTAAATCATTTAACATATCTTTTAATACTGCTAAAGCGTCTTTGTATACTTTGGCACTTTCTTCTGTGTATTTGCTTAAGTCTTTTTCTACGATAGACTCAACATACTCTTTCACTTCATCAGCATTTGCTCTTACAACCAAACCTTTCATTGCTTTGTAGATAGCATCTGTTGCTTTACTTACTTCTTCTTTTGTACCAGTTGCAAATAATGCTTTTCCACTTGCGACTGCATCTGTTAATACTTTATAACTATTTGCAGTATATTTATCTGCCGAATATGTTTCTGCTGAAGCGATTGCTTCTTTTAATGCTTTTACAGATACTAAGTTCTGTTTTGCACCGTTTAACTGATTAAGACATTCTTGTAATTCTTCCTGACTTAAAGCAGATAAATCTTTGTTTCCGACTTCAGTTACTACTTTCTGTAACTCGTTAAATGATTTTTCTGTGTAATTTCCTGCTGTTAAATTTTTCAATTCGTTTAATAATGCATTCACTTTTGATGCGTCTACATTTCCGCTTAATTTTAAGTTGTCTTTCGCAGTTTTAATGTTTTTGATTGCTTCTGCGATAGTTTCTTTTGTTCCGTTTACAAGCAACTGACGTGCATTGTCTACTGCTGTTTTGTATGCGTCAAATGAATCTTTCGTATAAATAGATGAATCTTTGATTGCATCAAAATCTGCGATTAATGTAGGTAATTCACCTAAAGCAACTAAGTTTTCTTTTGCTGCTGTTAATTTATTTAACGCTGCTTCAAATGTATCCGGATGCTGTGGTGTTGTTTTGTTTTCTTCTAATAAACTTTCTACCTCTTTTTTAGCATCAACATATGCTTTCCATGAGTTCTGTGTATATACATTTTCCGGATTTGTGATAGATGCAATAAAGGCATTTGCTTCTTCAACTGCGATTGAAGCCATTTCTTGATTTGTCGGATTGTATACTAATCCTGCTTTTGCATCTTCCACTGCTTTTTTCAATGTTTCTACATCTTTTTCAGATGTATCATCTTTATTTTCGATTGCTGCTTTACAAGCATTGATTGCTTTTTCATATACAGCCCATGTTTTTGCTGTGTATGTATCGGCATCTTTATAAGCGTCTTTAACGATTGTTTCCAATACGGAAATATCGCCTTTTAACTGTTTTCCTTCAATCGCTTTGTTGATTGCTGTTACTGCATTATTTACGGAATCCTGTGAAACATTTTCGCTACTCATTACTTCCTGTCCAGCTTTATAAGCATCAGCATATACTTTTGCAGTAGATGTTGTCCATTTTGTTGTATCTTCTTTGCTGTCTATTAATGCTTTTAACGCATTCTTATCTGCTGCTTTATAGTCTGACTTATAAGTTAATAATTCAGTAATATTTGGTGTTGTTTTATCCCACTCTACTTTTACATCAAGTAAAACTGTATCATTTGGAAGAACAAATTCATTATAAGACTGGCTTAACTTACCAACTGTTACCCATTTCTCTTTTTTATCTTCCCATACACGTGCTTTTACAGTCGCATTAGAAATTGCCGATGCATTCTGTAAAACTTTAATTGTATTTACATCTGTGTTATCAGAAAGTGAGTACTGTACATATCCTTTGTCTTTGCTTGGCACGAACATTGTTGCAATGTCGCCGTCTGACATATTTCTGAATAAACCATTTCTTGTTTCTTCAGCATCTGATTTGTATGTTGGGTTGTTTTCTGATGGCATAAACTCACCGTCATTGATTTCAAGTTCATTGAAACGCACCCATTTATCACTACCAGATTTATTTCTTGTAATTTCAAATTTCAAGTATCTTGCTTTTTTGTTGATGTTTGTTTCTTTCTTCACATTGTAAGAAATTTCATGTGTAGGTAAAACAGTATTGATATGGTCTGAACCTGCTGCTTCTCCTTCGTTGTCCTTATCCTGATTTCCTAAAGTCATAATTTCTTCCCATGTTTTTCCGTCTGTAGATACAGAGAATTTTGCATGACGCGGGAAGTCATGTTCACTGTCACGACATACAACTTTAAATGTTTTTAAGTCGATTTCCTGTCCTAAATCATAAGTAAAGAATTTTCCTGCATGTTGACTGTTTTTATAATGTGTTGCTGTTGTAATATCTCCGTCAAATACATTTAACGGATTTTCAATTTCGCTATAGTTTGTTTCTTTTACTGATTTTGGATAAATCTCTACTGTTTTAACAGCAAATTTTTCTACATTAAATGTAATAGCATTTTCTGTTTTGTTGATAATACGAACATAACGTGCATCATCGGTTACTTTTGTTGCTTTGCTTTCTTTTACGTTAATATCTTTCCATTCTACATTGTTTTTAGATAGTTGAACAGTTAAATTTTCATCTGATAATTTACTTGTAATCTCTGCCAATTCATGAATTCTATCCAATTTCAATCCAATGTATTCATTTTTTGCTAATGTCACATTATCAATCGGTGTTACCTCTGCTGTATCAGCAAGATAATCTGCTGTATGTTTTTTGTATTTATCCACGTTTGTAAATACTTTTCCGTTATGGAAGATTTTTGCATCTACATCAAATTCACGCATTGCAATCCATGTCGCTTGTTGTTTTTTGTTTACTAAACGTACATATTTTGCAGTAATATTCTGTGCTGAAACATCTACGGAAATCTTTCTTGCATTTTTAAAGTTGTTGATTTTTGTCCAATTCTTTTTATCCATTGAATACTCTAAATCAGCATCTGTAAAATAATCTCCATCAGTATCATTTCTGCCCTGTGTAATATTGATTTTTCCTAATACAATTGGTTTAGATAATTCTACTCCAACATAATCACCGACAATAGTTGTATCTTTCGGTGTTGAAGTCTGTCTTACATTATAGTGTACATTTGTGTTTAAATCGCCGTCTACTACATTCGTTTCTTTTCCAGTGGAAACTGACCAACCTTCTTCGTTACTTGTACGGATAACTGTTTTTGTAAAGTTTTCTGCATTTTCAGGCATTGTAGATACTTTAAATTCACGCATTGCAGTCCATTTATTTTGACTGCCTTTTTCTGTACATTCGTAACGAACTGCAACGACATTTTCCAATTCAATCTGGCTTACATCAACAAACTCTGCATAATTGCTATAAATATCACTATTTACCGGTTTCCATTCATCAGAACCCTTTACTTGATATTTCAACTGTGCCTTACCAAATGTTTCTTGACGCTTATCTTTTGTTCCATTGATAATATGAATACCATATACAGTTACCGGTTTATTAAATTGAACTTGATAATACTGTCCTTTTTCTTCATATTGGCTAGTCCATGCATGTGTTTCATCATTGCCATCAATAATATTGTCAAGAGAACCTTGATACCAATTTGTAATATTAGATGTTGCTGTCATTTCCACCTGCTGTGAACCTACTCCACCTGTTGCATAGTCATTTACAGGACCTGATAATTTTGTCTGTAACTTTTTAGCCAATGGAATTAAGTGTGTTGAGCCAGGGCTAACCATAGAAGAACCATTAAGCATTTTACGCTCATGTTTCTGACTGCTTATCAACGCACTGTAACCAGTATTGTAATGGTTAAATGCAGTAAACATATCTTTTGCTTCTACTGCCATTTCTGCTTTAACATATTCCTGAATAACTTTTGCCAAATCTGCCAAAGAACCTGTAAACGGTTTCAATTCTTTCTTTAAGTTTGCGTTTTTACTCTGCGCATGGAATTCTTTGCAAGCATCGATGATTGTCTGCATTTCTGCAATCATCTGTTTTGCGTCTGCATCGACTAACTTCCCTGCTGTTAACTGTTGGTTAATTTTATTAATCAATGGCTGTAACTCTTCTGACTCAGCTAATACAAGTCCGTGACCGTTTGGCTGTGGGTTAGACATATGTTTTGCCAATGTATGTAATGCTTCCGAAGCCTGTGCATCTACATATTTGAAAGAATCTTTCCAACTCTTATCATCATCAAATGCTTTTACATTCCAAGCATAATCTGCCACTGCAAAAATAGCAACTTTAGATGCTTCTGCCTCTTGCATAGGGTTTGTTACAACACCAGTTAAATCATTTACATTAATATCTGTATGTAAAAGACTACCTTTTCCCATCATTAAACGTGCACCGTTAATATCATTTACCGGCCAGTTTAACCAGAATAAAGGACTTCTTCTTGTTGCCTGTCCGTTAAGGTTATGTTTTCTAAAATGGTTTAATGTTTTCTGTTCAACCGGCTGACATACCGCTTCACCTGTCCAGAAGATTTTAATATCCTCAGGAAATTCTTTGTCATATTTATTTAACTCAGAGTAATCTCCTTGCCATGAATGGTTGTATCCTGCCGGACAGAATACAGTGTCATATACGTCACCCTTTGCTTTTGCCCATTTAGATACTTCTTGCATCATTTTAACAACAATATCTTTGTTTAACTGTCCTACGTCATCGCCAAGTACACCGAACTGACGTACTCCCGCTTTATATAACTGTTCAAATTTCTTTAACAACGCCTGAATTTCAGCATCTGCATTATTGGCATTGAATCCACCCATAAACGGATGTGCTGTCCACACAAAACGGCATTTAGCTTCATTTCCCACTTTTACCATTTCTGTAATTTCTGCAAGTTCTTTAGCAGGATATTCTTCACGCCATTTTTCTTTATGATATGGGTCATCCTTTGGGGCAAAGATATAAGAAGTCATCTTAAAATCTCCACCGAATTTCATCAAAGACATTCTGTCTTCATTAGACCATGGAATTCCGTAGTATCCTTCGATAAATCCACGGATATTGGTGTCTGCATAATCTTTAATCGTAAAGTTGCGGATTGTTGAACCGTTCATCTGATTAAAGATATGTTTTAAAGATGTGATACCATAAAATGCTGCATCTGTATCACGTCCTAATACAACGATTTCTCCGTTGTTAGAAGCAACAAAGTTTGCTCCAAATTTTTCAAACAAACTTGCCTCAACATTGTAATGCTCTTTTACATAAGTATCTACATATTCTTTTGAATTATATGTACCTACTAAAATGTTTGTTTTTCCCTCCACTTTTTCTTGTGAAGTAGTTACTTTCTTGTTCTTTGAAGCCAAAACTTCATTCATTCTTTTCTGTGTAACAGAATCGATCGTTTTTTCAAAAACGACATTTACTTCCTGACGAATAACAAATTCGCCGTCCTGATAAGACATATCATGTGGATTTGGATAAATTTCATAAGCTGTCTTATCCTTTGCCGCCTGTACTGTCGGTGTTGAAATCGGCATCATAGTGAGTACCATAGCAACAGCAAGCGTGCCTGTTAAGATACGTTTTAGAATCTTTTTCATAATTTTTCCTTTCCTGAATTGACTATCTTTTCGGTAAATTCTTCTCTTTAAAAAAGACCAAAAACATTTTGAATCATCTTGTCCAACGTGAAAAAGTGAGTCAAATATACTGTTCTTGGTCTTGCCTAATTCAATAGTTACAATCCATATAATTTTGTCTAAATCATACTATATTTTCCATTTTCTTTCAATCACATCTTTATATTTTGGGTATAATATACAAAACGCCTGCACATTTTTTGTGCAAGCGTTCTAAGTTTATTGTCTTAATTCAATTCCCATTTCCTCTAAGGCTTTTAAAATTCTTGTCATTGCTGTTGTAACGTCTGTTTCTTCCAATGTTTTATCTTTCGCACGGAATACGATAGAGTATGCAACCGACTTAAATCCTTCTTTAATCTGTGAACCTTCGTAAATATCGAAAAGCTGATAATCTTCTAAATATTCTCCGCCTTTCTTTTCAATTACTTCTTCAATCTGTCCTACCAAAATTTCTTTAGGTACAACCATACTGATGTCACGAGTTACAGCCGGATATTTTGCAATGCCTTCGTATTTTCTGTCAAATGTAGCCAATCCTACAATTTCAGGCATATCTAACACTGCGATATAGGCTCTTGTTCCGATACCGTAAGTATCTGCAACCTGCGGATGAACTTCTCCAAGATAGCCGACTACTTTTCCGGCATAAATAATATTCGCCTGGCGTCCCGGGTGTAAAAATGTCTTTTCTGCATTTGGATCATATGTTTCTTTCTCATGCAAACCAATCTTTTCAAAGAATTCTTCCACCACGCCTTTCATAGTAAAGAAGTCTCCCTCTCCGTACATACCGAGTGTAAACTGCATACGTTCCTCAGGCAATTCTGTTACCGGAAGTTGTTTTGGAAGATAAATATTTCCTAATTCGTATAAACGCACATCTTTGTTTCTTCTATTATAGTTAGTTGCCAGTGATGTAAGCATTCCGTTTAGAGAAGTTGTTCGCATAATACTGTAATCTTCTCCCAGCGGATTCATGATTTCCACCGCTTCTCTTAATTTAGAATCAGCAGGAATCAATAATTTATCAAATACTTTCGGACTTTCAAATGAATATGTCATTCCCTGACTGAAACCACAGAATTCCGCGATATTTCTTGCCACTTCCTCGATGCGAAGTTTGAATGATAATTTTCCCGTTGTCGCTTCTCCTCTCGGAAGTGTTGTTGGAATATTGTCATACCCATAAAATCTCGCCACTTCCTCCGCAAGGTCTGCAAGTCTGAATAAATCATGTCTGAATGTCGGCGCTATCACTTCTTTTGCTTCCGCATCATATTCCAAACCAATTTTTTCAAAATAGCCGAGCATCTCTTCCTCAGAAATGTCTGTTCCTAACATTACGTTAATTTTCTCCGCATCAAACGGTACACGAACAGGTTCTTTCACTTTTTTGTAAACATCAACCGTTCCGCCTACAACTTCTCCTGCTCCTAATTCCTCAATCAGTTGACATGCTCTGTCAATTGCCGCTTTTGCATTGTTTGGATCAAGTCCCTTCTCAAATTTTCCGGAAGCATCTGTACGAAGTCCCACTTTCTTACTTGATTTACGAATGTTCGTTCCGTCAAAGCATGCCGATTCAAGCAATACTGTGTCTGCATTTTCTGTAATCATTGAGTTTTCTCCACCCATGATTCCCGCAATTCCAACCGCTTTCTCGCCATCACAAATCATTAATACAGATTCGTCCACTTCTCTTTCCTGTCCGTCTAAAGTAACGAATTTTTCCCCATTCTTCGCTGTTTTTACCACGATTTCGTTTCCGGCAATCGTTGACATATCATACGCATGCATCGGCTGTCCAAACTCTTCCATAACATAGTTTGTAATATCTACAAGGTTATTGATCGGACGGATTCCCACCGATGCAAGTCTTCTCTGCAGCCATTTTGGTGAAGGTGCAATCTTTACATTTTTAACCATTCTCGCACAGTAGCGTGGGCATAAATCCGCATCTTCCACAGTAACTTTCACATAATCATTTACCTCTTCACCGTTACCTGTTTCTTTTACAACAGGCGGACAAAATTCTTTTCTAAATGTTGCTGCCACTTCTCTTGCAATTCCAACAACGCTGAAGCAGTCCACACGGTTTGATGTCACTTCATATTCAAATACAACATCGTTTCTTCCGAGCGCTTCGATTGCACTGCTTCCTACAATGGCATCATCTTCAAAAATATAAATTCCGTCCTCTGCTGCCTCCGGATACATTTCTGTTGTGGAACCAAGTTCTTCGATAGAACACATCATACCGAAACTTTCTACACCGCGAAGTTTTCCCTTCTTGATTTTGATTCCTCCCGGAGTTTTTTTCCCGTCATGTCCGCCTGCAACACGTCCACCGTCCAAAACAACCGGAATTTTTGCTCCCTCAAAAACATTTTTTGCTCCTGTCACAATCTGAACAGTCTCTTCTCCAACATTCACCTGGCAGACAACCAGTTTATCTGCATCAGGGTGTTTTTCAATTTTCTCAATCTGTCCGATTACAATTTTTTCTAAATCAGCGTCCAACACTTCATATCCTTCTACTTTTGTTCCTGAAAGTGTCATCGCATCTGTATATTCCTGTGCCGTCACATCAAGTCCAGGCACATATGCTTTAATCCATGATAATGATGTATTCATCTTCTTTCTACTTCCTTTCTTTAATTGGAGACATACCCTAAAATTGTTTCAAAAATCGAATATCGTTTTCGTATAATAATCTCATATCGTCTATCTCATATTTCAATAAAGCAATACGTTCCAAACCTACGCCAAACGCAAATCCGTTATATTCTTCCGGATCAATTCCGCACATTTCCAATACATGAGGGTGTACCATACCACAGCCCAAAATTTCAATCCAGCCTGAACCTTTACAGAAACGGCAGCCTTTTCCGCCACATTTGAAACATGTAACGTCCACTTCCGCACTCGGTTCCGTAAATGGGAAGTGATGTGGTCTGAATTTTGTCTTCGTCTCTGGTCCGAATAATTCTTTTGCAAACACTTCCAAAGTTCCTTTTAAGTCAGCAAAAGAGATGTTTTTGTCAATCACAAGCCCTTCAATCTGATGGAATGACGGCGAATGCGTTGCGTCCACTTCGTCTGAACGGAATACTCTTCCCGGCGCAATCATACGGATAGGTAATTTCCCCTGTTCCATCACACGGGCCTGTACCGGGGAAGTCTGTGTACGAAGCACAATGTCCTTATTGATATAGAAAGTATCCTGCTCATCTTTTGCCGGGTGATCTGCCGGAATATTTAACTTCTCAAAGTTGTATTCGTCGTATTCCACTTCCGGTCCTTCCACAACTTCATATCCCATACCAACGAAAATTCTTTCCACCTCTTCCAGTGCAATTGTGTTCGGGTGGCGGTGTCCAACTGTATTTTTCTTTGCCGGGAGAGTAACGTCAATGACTTCTTCTCTTAATTTTCTCTCCAGAATTTCTTTTTCCATTTTCGCTTTTCTCTCTTCCAAAAGAGACTCGATTGCCGCTCTCGTTTCATTGACCAACTGACCTACTTTGGCTCTGTCTTCCACTGCAACATCTTTCATTCCTTTTAAGATTGCTGTCAATTCACCCTTTTTCCCTAAAAATTTTACTCTTACCTCGTTTAATTTTTCCGGCACTTCAGAAGCCTGAATTTGCTGAAGAGCTTCTTTCTGAATGCTCTGTAATTTTTCTTTCATTATTTTATCTCCTTTCATAGACACTTTAATTTCGTAGGAATTTCCTATACATAAAAAAATCCCCGTCCCAAAAGGGACGAGGTTAATCGCGGTACCACCCTAATTCCTGTCATAGACAGGCTCTCGGTTTGCGTAACGTGCAAATACGTCAGTTTCTACACAAATATCTTCTTCAAAACTGCGGTTCCTGTGGGAAATTCAATTACCGTCTGAACTTAAGGAAACTTCCAGCCAATGATTTCCTCTCTCTGCTAGAAAACGGTTCTCTACTAACACATTCATTACCTTTTCTTTATTTATATAAGTCTAACCATTATTCTATCATACAAAAGCACAATGTCAAGATATTTATTTATCCCCTTTTCCCTGATATAAACCATTTTTGATA
>NZ_BAAHSH010000033.1:0-6538 GCF_054660755.1 Faecalimonas hominis | reverse complement strand
AGGGAACTAAGCCCGTATTTGAAGTTTGTTTTTGGTGGTACTTAAACAATACTATACGCTATACAGATTATAAACAAGTATATAGAAGTTGGATGCGGTATGATGAAACACCGGATAATATCCGAAACCGTTTGGTAAAGCAGTTACCGAAAAATTTTTCTGGACATGCCCTAAGCATTGGGGACGTACTGATTTTGGATAAAAATGGGGAAGCGGCAGCCTATTATTTGGAAAAAGAGGGATTTACTGTTTTAACAGAGTTTATTCGGAATGGTTCGTCCAGTACATTGATTTCTCTTGCCACTACCGATTTTCATATTGAAGGGAAAGAAGGAAGCTGGCTTGCCTTCGATAATCTGGTGGTGGAAGGAAAAGAATTTTTCCTGATGGAGCATACGATATACGGGAAAAATGCTGCTTGGGTAGTGGTAGATGGAACTGGAAAGTTAATCGTGGATCAGGTTACAACGGGATTTGACGAAACAGTCAAAGAACAGATCGTTTCTTATCTGCACCCACAAGAAATACGGGGAAAAAGTGGGAAACCTGTTTTGGAAAACTGGCAGAAAGCCTATGAAAATGGAGAATATTTAAGAAGTGCAGAGATTACAGAAGAACAAAATTATAATATGATTGATGGAAGAATGAATAATCTGCCAGTAAAGCCCCGTAAGATAGGAACACGAATTTCTGTGTTAGACCGTTTGCATTTAAAACAGGCGGCTTTAAATATGAAGAATTTGCCACAGCCGGTTATGGAGAATGAGATGGAGAGGAAAAGGAAATAAAAAGAAAGGGAAATCGGGATTTTATGAGGTGAGTTATGTAAAAAGCAAAAGCAATTAATATTTTGGGAGAATTTTGTGGCAAGCGTGATATAGAAGAATTTACACAAAATGTATTAGAAAAAAATTGGAATCAATCAGGCTGATGTAATGGTTTTATTTGGAGGAAGCATTATAGCTGGTGGTGATATTCTTGCTGAAGCCATTCAGAACGAAGTGGCAAAGAAAAATATTATTGTCGGAGGTGCTGGACACACAACAGAGACATTGAGAAATGTTGCTGGAGCAACAGATTATTTTAGGGAATTTAGGTTATTCTATTTTGTAACAAGGAAAGATAGAAAGGTGTGGATGTTTATATGGCAAAGAAATTAGACTTAAACAAACCAGTATTTGAATTGGTTCAGGAATATCCTGAGCTTGTAGATGTTTTAAAGGATTTAGGATTTTCAGAGATTACAAAGCCTGCAATGCTTAACTCTGTGGGACGCATCACAACAATTCCAAAGGGAGCTAAGATGAGAAACATATCCATGATGAAGGTTGTGCCGGCACTTATGAGTAATGGGTTTGAACTTATTGGGAAGATGCCAAATATCTTTGCACTTGGAAAGAATAATGCAGGAGACGAGACCAGCAGTGAAGATGGGGCTTTTCAGGAAAATACAAGAGAAAAGATAAAGAGCTATTTAAAGCGACTTGGAGAAGGCGAAGACTTAGAGAGTGTGCGCAAAGACTTCGTAGAGAATTTTTCAGAGGTAGAGGCATCTGAAATTATGAAAGCTGAGCAGGAGCTAATTAAGGAAGGCACACCAATCACAGAAGTGCAGAAATTGTGCGATGTTCACAGTGCCTTATTTCACGGTGCAACAAAGGAAGAAAAGATTGCAAATGCAGAAAAAGCAGTAGAAGAGTCACTTAAGAAAGAGGAGACATCTAAGAAACTGATGCCGGATGCATACAATCAGAAGCATGCTGCAGCAAAGACTCTTAGAGAAACTGTTGGACATCCGATGTATCGATGGGCTCTTGAAAACGAGAAGATAGCCGCATTGATTCATGAAATTCAAGGAGATATTGAGTCTGGGAATGATGTAGGAGAGAAGCTATCTGAGCTTCGACAGATTTCTATTCATTATGCAGAAAAAGGAGATCTTGTCTATCCGGTATTAAAGGTACGCTATGAGATCTCAGGACCTTCGGATGTGATGTGGACAGTGGATGATGAAATTCGTGATGAGCTAGCTGCACTTGATAAAATATCAGATTATGATGAAGAATGGATGAACCGACTTCAGACAGTTCTCAAACGAGCAGATGAGATGATCTATAAAGAAAATAATATTTTATACCCTATCTGCGCAGTGAATTTCAGCAGGGAAGAGTGGTATGGCATTTACGAGGATGCTAAGGACTATGCACCTGTATTTGGAGTAGAAATGATCTGGGATGAGGCAGAAAAATATAGTGCTGATAAAAAAGCAAGAACAGAGGCGGCTCTAAGCGATGGAGAAATCATATTAGGTGGTGGTCATATGACAGTTCCACAGCTGGAAGCACTTCTCAATACATTGCCTATCGAGATTACATTTGTGGATGATAATAATATCAATCGCTTCTTCAACGAAGGACCAAAGGTGTTCAAACGCCCTCAGATGGCGATTGACAGGGAAGTATTTTCTTGCCATCCACCTAAGATAGAAGCGATGGTGCGAGCAATTTTAGATGATTTTAGAAATAATAAGCGTGACAGAGTTCCAGTTTGGATGGAGAAGAATGGAAAACCATTCCTTGTAACATATATGGCAGTAAGAGATAAGAAAGGCAATTATCTTGGAACGGTTGAAGTAGTACAGGATATGCAGTTTGCAAAAGAGCATTTTGAACAATAAGGAGGGCAAGGATATGCACCGAATCGTGTGATTGGATCAGGAACGGTTCTGGATACAGCAAGACTAAAAGAACGTCTCGGGGAGCATCTGGAAGTAGATAGTCGAAGTGTTCATGCGTTTATTGTTGGAGAACATGGAGACAGTGAGATTGCCGCTTGGTCAAGTGCCAACGTGTCAGGTATTCCACTCCATGATTTCTGCGAGATGAGAGGGCATCATGACCATGAAGGAGCTACGTCAGAAATTGCGGAGAAAGTAAAAAACAGCGCCTATGAAATTATTCAAAGGAAGGGTGCTACTTATTATGGAATAGCAATGTCGGTAAAGAGAATATGTGAAGCTATAATCAGAGATGAACGTTCGATACTTCAAATTTCAACAATGATGGATGGAGAATACGGAATCAAGGATGTAGTTCTGTCTATGCCAAGTATTGTAGGTGCAGAAGGATTTATATCAAAGGTTCCCATTTCACTATCTGAAGATGAAATCAAGGCATTACACAAATCAGCTGAAACACTGAAATCAGTGCTGGAAGAGGCATTGGAATAAAATTGTTGTGAAATCTCATACAGCGTATTTGGCAAAGGGGATGGGCGCATCCCCTTTTTTCTATAGTAAAAGTTTCATTTTTTTATCGTTAACTTCTATAAGATTTTCATCTTGCATACGACCAAGTTCTCTGGACAGTGCACTTCGGTTTACACCTAAGAATTCTGCAAGTGCTGTCTGTGTAAAGGGAACATGGAGATACCCTTCTGAGTCTGGCGCTAAACTATGCAAATAGATTAGAATTCGATCTCTTAAAGATTTCTGATTTGCAATTCTTAGTTTTAGATTTGAAAAAACATTTTGTGAGGCAAGTATTTTGAGCATGTTAGTGGTTAAATTCAGTTGGTAAGAGCATGGACAGGAAGAACCGCTTATAATACCTTTAAGATTAATTAACATAATGGTGCAGTTAGTCAATGCTTTTAGCTGTATTGGACTGTATGGTGTTTGCACGCATGCCAGGGCTTCTGCAAATGATCGACCACGTTCAAAATGATTCATATTGATTTTGCTGTAGTTTTCATTGATAAATGATCCTTCAACTGTTCCATCAAGCACAATTCCGGAATATAACAAAGGTTCTCCTAGGTGTTGAATTAATTCGTCTTTTTCAAAAGAGAGAATTGAGGCCTGGAGGAAGTTGAAAATTTGCGGATAGTGTTCAAGAGGAATTCCTTCAAATAGCTTTGCTTTCGATAGTATCGGAAGATACTTCTGATAATCATCTAGTTTCTTCATATGCTTATTACCATCCTTTCAAATGAAATTTTATCATATCATCGATATTGTTGCTACAGCAACAGAAAAACAAGAGGCCTATGGATAAAATAATAGATGTAAAGAAGAGAAAGAGAGGTGGAAACGATGAAAGAACAAGCTGGAAAAATTATAGATTTTGTAAGAGAAAACAGAACAGTGCCAGGGTGTACCATCTCGAAGCAAATCTATCATGAGAATGGCACAGGGATATCAATTTTTTGCCTGGAGAAAGTATTCTAACACCTATTCAACGGTCGGTTGGAGTTAGTGCAATAAAAGATTCTATATATAAAGAGATTGAATTTCGAAAGGAGACTATTATGAACGAGGTAATCAAGGCGGGAGAAGTATTTAAGTTAGCAGAGTTACTTCCATATCAGGAAGGAAAGATTGTAAATATGGATTTGGCGCATAATGACAAGATGAAATTTGTTGTTATGAGTTTTGATGCAGGAACAGGTCTTTCAGAGCATGCAGCTCCGGGAGAAGCCCTTGTGATGGCACTTGATGGAGAGGCTGTGATTGGATATGAGGGACAGGAGCAGGTGATCCACGCAGGAGAAACTTTTAAGTTTGATAAGTTTGGAAAGCACTCAGTAAGTGCAACAAAGCAGTTCAAAATGGCACTGTTATTGGTTCTTGAGTAAATATGAGGAGATATCGCTATGAACTATTTAGAGATTGAAAAAGTAATCGGAAGACAGATTATTGATTCCACTGCCCCATTGGAAAGCAGCAAGTGCATATAACGAATACTGTGAGCGGGGAGTGGCTTTTAGTCCATCCTCTGCCTTATTACAGTCAATGCGTAACATATATCCGGCAGATGTATAAATGTCAATGCTGTTGTGATACATGTTGTATTTTGCGTAAATGGTATTCATGTTGTGTCTCCTTCAAATCAATAAAAATATAGAAGCATTTCAATCAGTTCACCATGTCATTTTCATTTTATGTTATAATGTGTTATCAGATTTTTTTGCCCTTGTATTTTCCCTTATCAGAGTTCGTAAACTTATATGGGAAGATATAACACAAGGGAAACAATAAGGGAAAGCTCACCTGCGACAAATCCAGCGTTTTCAAAGGTTTACAGTGAATTTAATAACAAAATATAACAGTTATTAAATTTCCTAAAACAGGTGAAATCTCAATCGGAATTTGTGTATTCGGATTTCCCTCGTTCCCTTTATAGTTCTTTTAACATAGCGAAATATTTTGGGCGTTCTGCTTCTGGGATTTTCAGAGCTACCATAGCCTCTTCGGTAGTCAAGTTTAGTGTTTCCATTAGATTGCGGATACTGTCTAAAGTATTTCGCTCAGTAGTGCTTTCAACAATTCCCTGACTTAAATTACACATCAGCGACACCTCTCTTTCTAAATTCTGCGTCATTTCAATATCAAAATCATCATGGAGAATTCTTTCCTTTTCCTTCGGTGTTGTTTCTGAAGAAAGCAGAACATTTAATAATTTTAAAACTCCGTGATAATTCTCACTGTCCGGTTTGCCGAGACAAATTATAACAGCAGACATCAAATCATAATTTTCCACTTTTTCGGTAACATGCCCCACAAGCGATTTTTCTGCAATGTAATATTGGGTAATAGTATTTTCTCTGGATTTTGGCGGGTTCATACAAATCCAGATGGAGTAGACTTTGCGAATTTTATCGTACTGTGCAGATGAAAATACAGTACCATATTGGGCAGAAATCATACGACTGCAATAGTATATGCTGCGTTTAAGCAACGGATAACCGGGATAAAAATTGTTTTGTGCTTCTACATTGATAATTAAACGGATGAACTCACCAGACTTTGGTGCAGTTGCTGTGAAACGAATATCGTAGGTAATCGTTCCTTCCGTAATGGTTTTATCTTCTGTGCGCTCTCCCTTGATTAAAGAGGGATTGGTCTGATCAGGCAGAACCGGAACTTCTGCGACTTGCGGTTCACCTTCAATATATTTTTCAATGATTTCTGAAATGCTGCATTCCCGATATTCTTCTAAACAATTCTTCATAATCCAAGCAAGAATGATTTTTTCAGAAAGCAGCCGTTTACAAGCAGAGTCATAATCTGAATTGCTTCCTGCAGTACGAATTGTTTGCGATAGCGTTGTTTCCAGTTCCACTAAATCACCACCTTTTCTATCTTGCCTTTAGTATAAAGCACATCACAAAAGAATACAACAAAAATAGAAAGAAATTTTGGAGCATAAGGGTTAGCGTGGTGGTATATCCTTTTCAGAATTCTTTTCAAAATCAGACTTTCCATGAAGAATCATCTCGACATTTTTACATACAGTCTGCAATTCTTTTTCGTATTGTTTTCTTTTTTGATATTCCTGACGCTGCATATTTTTTATGGAAAGCAGTTTTTCTCTTTCAGATTTTAATAATTTCATAGAAAGCAATGTTTCATTTTCTGAGTGCTGCTTTAAGAAATTCCGGGCAGTTTCATAAAGCGTAATTTCTGACAGATGCTCCTGTCGGAATTGTTTCTTATTTTTTGCGTGTAAAAATTCCCTGTAAAAAGAGTGAATAGTCG
>NZ_BAAHSH010000032.1:0-23261 GCF_054660755.1 Faecalimonas hominis | reverse complement strand
CTTTATAATACGAGGAGGTGAAACAATGGCAGATAAGAGCAACACTACTAATGCAACAGAATTATTAAATAAAATTTGCTCAGGTGGAACAATTACTCCTCAAGACTTAGGAACACCTACGGCAAATACACAAGCAACTACTTATTTAACAGAAGGTACAACACCTTTACACTTTGAACTCAACACTCAAAATAAAAACAAAAAATAATTTTGTACTCAATCTGTACTCAAACCACATGGCAAGAGCCCGGAAACCCGCATAAACGCTGGATTTCCGAGCTCTATTTTTTTATTCAAACTCTATCGTCGCAGGTGGCTTTCCTGTACAATCATACATGACTCTGTTAACGTGTTTCACTTCATTTACAATTCTTGTCGTCACTTTACTAAGAACTTCCCACGGAATCTCTGCCGCTTCCGCCGTCATAAAGTCGCTTGTCAATACGGCACGAAGTGCTACCGCGTAATCATAAGTTCTAAAGTCTCCCATAACACCTACGGAACGCATATTTGTCAACGCTGCAAAATACTGTCCGATGTTTCTTGAAAGACCTGCTTTTTCAATTTCTTCACGGTAAATCGCATCTGCTTCCTGAACGATTTTTACCTTTTCCGCTGTTACTTCACCGATAATACGAACTGCAAGTCCCGGACCCGGGAATGGTTGTCTGAATACTAAGTGTTCAGGGATACCGAGTTCAAGTCCAGCTTTACGTACTTCATCTTTGAACAAATCACGAAGCGGCTCGATGATTTCTTTGAAATCTACACAGTCAGGAAGTCCTCCAACATTGTGATGACTCTTGATTACTGCTGATTTTCCTAATCCACTTTCAATTACGTCCGGGTAAATTGTTCCCTGCACTAAGAAATCTACTGCTCCGATTTTCTTTGCTTCCTCTTCAAATACACGGATAAACTCTTCCCCGATAATTTTTCTCTTCTCCTCAGGCTCTGTTTTTCCTGCTAATTTATTGTAAAATCTCTCCTGTGCATTTACACGGATAAAGTTTAAGTCGTAGTTTCCTTCAGGACCGAATACTGCTTCAACTTCATCACCTTCGTTTTTACGGAGTAAACCGTGGTCTACGAATACACAAGTCAACTGTTTTCCTACTGCTTTAGAAAGCATTACTGCTGCCACGGAAGAGTCCACCCCGCCCGATAACGCACATAATACTTTTCCATCGCCTACTTTTTCACGAATGGCTTCGATTGATTTTTCCACAAACGAATCCATTTTCCAGTCGCCTGTACATTCACACACATTATAAAGGAAGTTGCGTAACATCTTTGTACCTTCCTGTGTGTGCAATACTTCAGGGTGGAATTGTACTGCGTATAATTTCTCTGCTTCATTTTCCATTGCCGCTACCGGACAAACCGGTGTTGTTGCCGTAATTTTAAATCCTTCCGGCGCTGCCGCAATATAATCTGTATGGCTCATCCAGCAGATTGTAGATTTCTGTACTCCTTCAAATAATTTTGAAGATGAATCCACTTCTACTTCCGTTTTACCGTATTCGCTGACCGGTGCTGTCTTCACATCGCCGTCTAATAAATATGCCATTAACTGTGAGCCGTAGCAGATGCCAAGAACAGGGATTCCGAGTTCTAAAATGGCTCTTTCATATCTTGGAGATGCCTCATCATAAACGCTGTTTGGACCTCCCGTGAAAATGATTCCCTTTGGATTCATTTCTTTTATCTTTTCTAAACTAAGTGTATATGGGTGCACTTCGCAATATACATTACATTCCCTTACACGTCTTGCAATTAATTGGTTGTACTGTCCGCCAAAATCCAGGACGATAACTGTTTCGTTATTCAAAAGATTTCCTCCTCACATTCGTATTTCATTGAATATTAATTATATGCTAACTTTCCCTCTTTTACAAGTAGGGTTTTGTATATTTCCTTAAACAGTACGGATTTCTTTCCATTTTCCTCCAATATATCTTGCCACGAACAAGATTGCACGGAATACCCAGTCGATAACCATGGCAACCCATACGCCAAATACGCCCATGCCGAAGTATTTTCCCAGCAGATAACTGAAGCCTATGCGGAATATCCACATGGAAAGAATAGAGATTATCATGCTCATTTTCGCATCTCCCGCTGCCCTTAACGTTGTCGGAAGAGTAAATGCTATCGGCCAGATAAGCACACAGCTTACACTGTAAAATATCAGTATCTGCTCCGTTACCTGAGAGGTTTTTGCGGACAGATTATATATTTGCATAATGACAGGAAGCAACAAATAAATAATGACATTTGTCACTATCATGCAGGCATAAGTGATTGTCATTAGCTTTTTTGTGTAATAAGAAACCTGCTCGTAGTCTTTTGCACCTACGCATCTGGAAATAACGGTTGTAACTGCCAGCGAAATCGCCATTCCCGGCAGGATTTGGAACATGGCCACTGCATTGCTCACTGCATTTGCGGCAATGGCATATGTACCAAATGTGGAAACTAAACTCAATACCATAATTTTTCCTAACTGAAACATACTGTTTTCCAAACCGTTTGGAATGCCCAGTCCTAAAATATTCTTTATCATTTTCCAGTCAGGACGATATTTGAGTGTTTTTTGTAAATGCAGAACCTGTTTTGGATTAAAAAGAAGAATAACTATCAAAACAGCCGCAACCATTCGTGATACTAATGTCGGAATGGCAACCCCTTCCGCACCCATATGAAACCCGTAAATTAAAGTGGCATTTCCGATCACATTTACCGCATTCATAATAAGAGAAACAACCATTGTCACTTTTGCATTTCCCATTGTACGAAAAATGGCTGCACCGCCGTTATATAAGGCAATAAACGGTATAGATGCCGTTACAATTAAGAGGTATGTGTTCGCATATCCCCTAACGTCAGGCGCGATTTCCCCAAATACGGTCTGTAAAATAAAACTTTTCCCCAAATAGACAAGAATTGTAATCCCAATTGCACAGATTGTAATAAACCATATAAGCTGGTTTGATGCCCTGTCCGCTTTTTCTTCCTGTTTTTTACCGAGATACTGTCCCGCAACAACAGAACCTCCGGTTGCAAGCGCTCCAAATAAATTAATCAAAAGTACCATTACATTATCCACAAGCGATACACCGGATACGGCTGCCTCCCCTACACTGGCAATCATAACAGAGTCCGCCATGCCTACAAGCACTGCCAGAAGTTGTTCAATAATCAGCGGAATAATTAACGCAATAATTGCTTTGTTATCAAATAAGTAATGTGTTCTGTCTGTTTTTACTTTTGTTCTCATTATTACCCTCTTTTCCTTACTGTTGAAATGATACATGTATTTCACAAATTTCACTTTTAGAATCGACACGCATGGCAGGACCATACACCCCTATTCCTGATGTGACAATGCTGTGTAAATTTCCCTCTTTCATGTAACCGTATGGATTTTTCCAAAAACATTTTATAAGCCATGTTCCAGGCCATATTTGCCCGTCATGTGTGTGGCCGCTCAACTGCATATCCGCCCCCGCTTCTTCCAATTCCTCAATTTCTTTCGGCTCATGTTCCATGACAAGAATCGGTTTTGTTTTATCCAGTTCTGCTGTAATTTGCTCCGGAGTTTTTCTCTGTTCAATCCCTCTTCCCGGACACTTGTAATCCGGTCTTGATACAAGGTAGAATGCGTTGTCAATTAAAACAGCCTCGTCTCTCAACAATTTTATATTTGCCTTCTTCAAAAATTCGTCCATTCGCAGATCACTCTGTTTTTTCTCTCCACCCGGGAAGGTAAATCCAACAAGAATTTTTTCCTGTATATCGTGATTTCCATAGCAGGCGTACACTCCGTATTTGCTTTTTATCCCCCGCAGTGTTTTGATTAAATAGTCCGGGTGATATAGAGCGTCATAATCATTGTCAAAAATATCCCCCGCAATCAGAACAATATCCGCGTCCATTTTATTTATTTTCTCAACCATCTGTTCCATATGGTAATCGCCTATACTGTAGCCCAAATGCAAATCTGCCACCAATGCGATTTTTAAATCCTCTAATTCTCCTGCGTCTTTTTCGATTGTGACATCATAAGCAGTTGTGCGGATATTTCGCGCATTTAAAATACCATAAATACTTATGCCCGCGATAAGCACAATACAGATTCCTCCCGTAATGACAAATGTCCGTCCGGAAGATAGTTTTTCATTTGAAATCCACTTTGTTCGTTTCAGAATGATTCTTCCCACATCGGCGAGAAGAACAACAAGAAAAATATAGACCAGTGTCCCAAGCCAGTAATTGCTGATTTGTTTCAATACTCTTTGAACAGGTGATACCGGGAGGAGAAAACTTATAATGACCGTGGAGGAAACAAAAATGTACGCTGAGATGATAACAATTTTCGTCACTTTATTTTGAAACCAGCAATGACAGGAATTCAGCCAGCGGAATAACCACCTGCACAAATATACACTGAACAAAATGTATATAGGAATAAGAAATAATGTAACCATAACTACTCCTTTCTTTCGTTTTATTATTTACTTATTATAATACAAATCCGCGAAAATGGTATAATAAAAAGTTAAAGAGCAGGAACGCCAACTTCGTTCCTGCTCCCAATATTAATTGAAACTGCTATTTAATTATTTTCACTAAAAAACAATTTTAAATCGTCTTCCACAGTACCGATTCCTGCGATACCAAAATTCTCCACCAAAACTTTTGCAACGTTAGGACTTAAGAAAGCGGGAAGTGTCGGGCCAAGATGGATATTTTTTACACCAAGATACAACAGAGCCAGCAGAACAATTACCGCTTTCTGCTCATACCATGCGATATTATAAATAATCGGCAAATCGTTAATATCATCTAAGCCAAAAACTTCTTTAAGTTTTAGTGCAATCACTGCCAGTGAATAACAATCATTACACTGGCCCGCATCTAAAATACGGGGAATTCCATTAATGTCACCCAACGGTAACTTATTGTACTTATATTTTGCACAGCCTGCAGTTAGAATTACCGTATCCCTTGGAAGCGCTTTGGCAAATTCCGTATAGTAATTCCGGCTCTTCGCCCGTCCATCGCAGCCACCCATAACTACAAATTTTTTGATTGCGCCGCTTTTTACGGCCTCCACCACTTTGTCCGCCAAAGCCAGTACCTGTGCATGGGCAAATCCACCGATAATTTCCCCTGTCTCGATTTCATTTGGAGCTGCGCATTTTTTCGCGTGTTCAATGAGCGCGGAAAAATCTTTCTGTTCTCCGATTTCTCCCGGAATATGCGTGCAGCCCGAATATCCCGCTGCCCCGGTTGTATACAGCCTGTCTTTATAGCTGTCCTTCGGCGGTACAATGCAGTTTGTCGTCATTAATATAGGACCGTTAAAAGACTCAAATTCCTCTTTTTGTTTCCACCATGCATTTCCGTAGTTACCGACAAAATTCTGGTACTTTTTAAAGGCAGGATAGTAATGTGCCGGCAGCATTTCAGAATGTGTATAAACATCTACCCCTATTCCCTGTGTCTGTTGCAACAACATTTCCAAATCCCGCAGGTCATGTCCTGACACAAGAATTCCCGGATTTTTTCGGACGCCGATATTTACCTTTGTAATTTCAGGATTTCCATACGTCTCTGTATTAGCCTTGTCCAGCAAAGCCATACCGGATACACCGTATTTTCCCGTCTCCATAGTCAGTGCAACCAAATCGTCCACGCTGAGAGTATCATTCAGCGTAGCCGCCAACGCCCGCTGAAGAAATTCATCAACCTCTTCCGAATCATGCAGAAGTACATTTGCGTGTTTAGAATAAGCGGACAAACCTTTCAGTCCGTAGGTAATCAGTTCCCGCAATGACCGAATGTCTTCATTTTCTGTGGAAAGCACGCCCACCGTCTTCGCCTTTTCCTCCCAATCCCCAAGACCGGACCATTTTGCCGCTTCCGGCAGATCGGTCGGATTGTGAAGTTCCTCCAGCAGGGAATCTTTGACTTCCAACGTAGTGCGAATTCTTTCTTCGATACTTTCTTTATCAAAATTCGCATTGGTGATCGTCGTAAACAGGTTTAGTGTAATTAAGTGATTCACCTCGGCGGATATGTTTTTTCCTTCCTTTCGCAGCATCGTAGTAACTGCGGATACTCCTTTTGTCACATAAACCAGAAGATCCTGCATAGCAGCCACATCTGGCTTTTTCCCGCATACGCCGGACATGGTACACCCCTTACAGCCGGCCGTCTCCTGGCATTGATAGCAAAACATTTTTTCTTCCATAATTGACCTCCATCACAAATATATTCATACAGTTATTTTCGAGTTCAGCATACTATAAGCAAAAAGAAAAATCTGTTGTTATAACAACAGAAATAAAAAAATAAGGAGAAAAATCTATTTTTCAAGATTTTCCTCCTTCATCATTATAAATGCATCTTATTTAACCTCGATTGTCTGCGACAAATTTTGCTACTTTTTTTATATCCAGCGTATTTTCCTTCATTCCAATTTGATTTGCAATCCTGACAATTACGGGCTGTTTTAACATCGCTTTCTCCATAATATCTTTTTGAAAGAAAACATCTTTTGTTTTTCCATCTGCCAGCACTTTTTTCTGGCACATAACGATTGTTCTTTCATAGTTCTCCGCCACAAATTCCATATCGTGTGTAATCGTCACGATTGCTTTTCCACGCTCAGTCAAAATTTTATTCAACTTTGACAATCTTGCCAGCCCCTCCAAGTCCTGTCCCGCCGTAGGTTCATCAAAAATCATAACTTCACAATTACTCGCAATAACTGATGCAATGGTAACAAATTTTCTTATGGATAACGGAAGATCATAAGGATTCACTTCCAAATATTTATCCATACCTGTCAATTCTGCGGCATCTTTAATTCTTCTTTCACACTCATCGGGATCAATTTTCATTTTCTTTAGCCCGTACTCAATCTCTTTACGCACGGTAGAATTAAAAATCTGATCATCAGGATTTTGAAATACATAGCCCACCCGCTTTGCCATTTGTGCAGTCGTATATTTTTGTGTCGATTCTCCATCAATGAGAACATCTCCTTTGCAGGCTTTTATCAGTCCATTTAACATTTTTACGGTTGTTGTCTTTCCTGCTCCATTTTGTCCGACAATTGCAATGTTTTCTCCAGCATCAATGGAAAAACTCACATCATCAACCGCTAAATATCCGTTTGGATATTGGAATGAAATATTTTTCACTTCTACTAATGCCATTTTTATACGCCCTTTCCCATAATTGAATTTAGTATCTGAATTGTTTCATCTACCGTAACCGGAATCTCCTGAAATGGTATCCCTTCTTTCATCAGTTCCATTGCAATTTTTGTACTTTGCGGAAGTCTTGTATGATACTCCATACACTTCGGATTGGAAAACACTTCTTTTGCCGTGCCTTCCAAAACAATTTTTCCTTTATCCATAACAACAACATGGTCCGCATATTCTGCAATCTGTTCCATTTTATGTTCTACAAGAACGACAGTTTTCCCCATGTTTTTCATTAATTGAATCATTTCAAAAACATCGTCCGTACTTTGCGGGTCCAACTGAGATGTAGGCTCATCAATGACAAGAATATCCTGTCCCATAACTAAAATAGATGCTAATGCGACTCTCTGCTGCTGTCCTCCCGATAACTGGTAAGGATCCCTGTCCCTAAATTCTTCAATTTTTGTCAATTTCATCATTTTTTCAATCCGCTCATTTATCTCTGTCGGATCTATCCCCATATTCTCCAATCCAAACGCCAATTCTTCATAAACCGTATCCGCGATTCCGCTAATCTGGGTAAACGGATTTTGAAAGACAAACCCTACTTCTAACGCTGTGCTCCCAATATCTTCTTTCTGAACGTCTTTTCCATTTACAAGAACTTCTCCCGAAATCTCTCCTTTATAGAACTTAGGAACAAATCCTCTGATAGCATTACAAAGAGTCGTCTTTCCGCTTCCATTTGCTCCCACAATCGCACACAATTCTCCTTTTTTGATTGTAAGTGATACATGTCGCAAAACCTCTTCCTCAGCGGTTGGATACCGATATGATAAATCTGTTATTTTTATACTATCCATAAAACTATTTTCCCTCCAATCGCTAAAATCGTTGCTGCAATAAATACAATTCTCAACATTTTATCCCGACTTGAATCTTCCACATTCTTCAGCGAAGTCTTTTTGCACGGAGCTGAAAACGCCCTAGCCTCCAATGTAATCGCTCTTTCTTCTGCATTTACCAAAGAATTTAAAAGCAATGGTCCGACAGATGGGAAAAATGCTTTTGCTCTTACAATCATATTACTGTCCGTCTCAATTCCTCTTGATTTTTGTGCTTCTAAAATTGCTCCCATTTTCTTTGACATCTGCGGAATAATGTTAGTTGTTGAAAGTAAAACATATGTAACCGATGATGACATTCCTTTCTTTTCCAGTACAATCATCAATTTTTTAATATCGATCAATTTTCCACCAAGTAAAATTGCCGAACCTATTCCTAAAATTCTTGAACAAAGTATGATTGCTTTCTGTACGCTTTCTACTTTTATCGAAAACACCCATACTTTCCATATAATCTGTTCTCCCGGTATAAACAGGGACTGTAAAACAAAACAGATAACACAAATCAAAAAGATTGATTTTAGCCACAGTAGAAAATACGGTTTTCCTTCTCCTGATATTCCCGCCAGCAGCATCATTACTAAAACAGATACTATCGTTATCTTATAATCAAACAGTGCTGATACTACTGCCAGCAAGATAACCAGATATAAAACTGTCAGCGGATTTAGAAGTTTTATCCCTTTTTGCTTTTTGTTCATTTATTTGCTCCCCTTTTTATCTTTTCTCGCATTAATAAACACTGAACCATTTGAAAATTTATACAAGTATCTGTCTGACATTCCTCTTATCACTAAGTATGGCACCAAAAGTGAAATAAATTTGTCCGGAACTTCAGAAATAAGGTTGCCGATAATCTGTGCCGGCCAAAACGGAATCCCTGCTGATACCATGGCGCCGATCATAATAGAGTTTCCACTGGAATCAAATCCCCCGAAAAATGCGTATGAAATAATAACACTTAAAGCAACCGCAATAACTGATACAATAATGGAAGATACAATAAAGCGGCTAAATTTTATAAACATTCCTTTTCTCGCCATAGTTCCTATTACCAACCCCAAGACCCCTGAAATAATTGCAAACGGAAATAATGACGGATCCGTAATAGAGTTTATCGCAATACTCAAAACACCTGTCAGACAGCCTACCCAAGGCCCTGCAAGTATTGCTACAAGAAACGTACCTATACTGTCCAAATATAATGGAAGTTTTAATGTAAGCACTAAGTTTCCAACAATAAAGTTAATTGCAATTGCAATCGGAATAATCAAAATCGTAATTAAATTAAAGTCTGCCTTTAAACCTTTTTTCTCATTTGTCATCTTTTTTCCCTCCTAAAATATAAACTCTTTCCAACTTTCCTTATGTTCCGGAAATAAATATGTAAAAAATAGTTCAAAAAATTTCTTTGTGTCTGCCTTTATCGCCACCTCGCAATTTTTCATCTTGTCAGGATAATATTTTTGGCGATACACAACCGATGCACCGTCACAAAGGCCCTGCGTTTCCACATCTACAAACGCGTCTGTCTTTTCAACAACGCTGCGATCCAGTAAATATGCAATCGTCAATACATCGCACAGTTCACAGCCAAGTTTCTTCTCCACTTCCCAATGCCCGTCTGCATACACCCTTGTTATTTTGTGAATAAATCTGGAAATCGGAGTATTGATTAAATATAATAACTCCCGCAGTGTTGGACTTAAAAAAACATATGACGTAGCGTCCAGTCCTATCATTGTCACTTTCTCAAACCCTGCCTGAAATACAATTTTCGCCGCCTCAGGGTCTGTCCAAAAATTAAACTCTGCATGGGGTGACATATTTCCGCCATGTTCTGCCCCACCCATAATAACAACCTCTTTTACATTTTTCACAAAATCCGAATTCTTCTGTATCGCCTCTGCTATATTTGTCAGCGGCCCTATCGGTACAAGCGTAATCTCTCCTTTTTCTTCTCTGACCTTTCTTATCAGAAAGTCTACTGCGTTCTCGTTTTCAGGAATTTTATGACAGTCCGGCATCTCAAGATTTCCCATTCCGTCATCTCCATGGAATTCTTCACAATGTTCATTCTCTCTCATAAGCGGTTTGCCATTTCCCATATAAACCGGAATATCTGTTCTTCCTGCGATTTCTAATATTTTGAAAGCATTTTTTGTTACCTGCTCTACTCCCACATTTCCATTCACTGTTGTAAGAGCCAGTACGTCCAACTCATCTTTTGCCGCCAAAGCCAACAAGATAGCAAGAGCATCATCAATTCCGGGATCCGTATCAATAATAATTTTCTGCATATTTTCCCTCCTTCTTCCTTATATCTCTTCCATCGCAGGTATAGATATCTGCGCTCCCTTTCGGGAAACCACAATTGCCGATACCTTCTGCCCAAATGCAATTGCTTCCTCACATGTTTTCCCCTGACTAAGGGCCAATGCCATTCCTGCCGTGAAACTGTCTCCCGCCGCCGTCGTATCAACCACTTTCACTTTATTCGCCGGGAAAAATTCCTCTTTTTCCGCTGAAACAAACAGACACCCGTCACCTCCGAGAGTTACCACAACATTTTTAACTCCTTTTTCGAGCATTATCCTCGCTCCTTCTTTCAACTGTTCAAGATTTTTCATCTCTTTTCCTGCGAGAATTTCCAGTTCTGTCTCATTTGGCTTAATGTAGTCAATTCCTTTCCAGAATGAATCAGGAATATTCGGAACTGCCGGTGCGGGATCTACAATCACAGTTTTCCCCAGACCTACCGCTAACTTCTTGACATATTCCACAACTTCCAACGGAATTTCCAACTGCATAATGATAATGTCACTCTCCTGAATTTTCTTCAGATTCTTTTTAATCATATCCTTTGTCACCATTCCGTTTGTTCCCGCAATCAGAATAATGGAATTTTCTCCTTCTTCATCGACTGCTATGTACGCCTGACCTGTAGGCTCTCCCGAAAATGTTTCCACGCCAACTGTACTGACTCCGACACTTTCCAGATTTGCTTTCAGTTTATAACCGAAACTGTCATCTCCCACCGCGCCAATCATCTCAACTTTTCCTCCAAGTTTTCCGATTGCATACGCCTGATTTGCACCTTTTCCACCCGGAGCCTGCATAATATTTTTACCGGAAATGGTCTCTCCCGCTTTTGGAATACGTGGTGTCTCCAGCACGATATCCATATTCAGACTCCCGATAATCAGTATCTTTTTCATCTTTTCCTATTCCCCTCCTTTTCCATATTTAGAACGAATTTCATCTTCATATATTTCCACCGCTTTTCTGTCAGGTAACGCCGGCTGTACTCCATGTCTTGTCACGCTGATTCCCGATGCGTAAATTGCAAAACCTATAGACTGTATAATGTTTTTTCCTTCACTCAAACAAACTGCCAACGCACTGATAAATGAATCTGCACCGCCTGTCGTATCTACCGCTTCAAATCCTGAGCCTTCAAAATACAGGGAATATTCTTTGTTGCGTAAATAGCACCCTCGCTCTCCGAGGGTTACAATTACATTTTCAACACCTTTATCCATAAGGATTTGCGCCTTCTTTTCTATCGCTCCTTTTCCCTGCACAAAATTGTGAAGTTCCTTTTCGTTCGGAATAAAGTATGCAATGTCTTTCAACAGTTCTTCTTTTATTTTGTCCGCTGCGGACGGTTTCAAAATAACTTGTGTGTTGTTCCTTTTACAAAATTTAATTGTGTATTCTGCAATAGTTTCCGGAATTTCCAGTGATAACAAACAATACTTTGCATTTTGAAACAGATATTTGCATCTGTTTATCTGCTCAATACTTAAGTTGCGATTTGCTCCCTGATACACAACGATTGTACTCTCTCCATTTTTGTCCACATTAATGTAGGCTTTTCCGCTCGGCAGTTCAGTGTCAAATAACACTCCGTCCATATGTACATGATTTTCCACCAGCGTACTGTAAAGTTGTTTGCCGTCCATGTCATTTCCAAGGCAGCCTATCATATATACCTGACCGCCGAGTTTTCCAACACCGACCGCCTGATTTCCCCCTTTTCCTCCGGTAAAAACATACAGCCTTTCCGCAAGTTGTGTTTCCCCGTCCACGGGAATTCTTGACACTTCCACGGTAACGTCCATATTCATACTGCCCACAACAACTATTTTTTCACCCTGCTTTTCCTGAGCAGGTTTTGTAACGCTGTTCCTCTCAATGAGTGTCGGCGAAAATTTTCTCATCAATTCTATTTTCTTTTCTTTCTGTATCATTTCCACAAGATACTCTACCGCATCGGAACTCATACATGCTGACGGAAGGCTGACGCCTGTGATTCCATCACCCACTAACTCTAACAGGCGGCTTTCCCCTATGGAAATAATGGAAAGTGTATCCGGAATGGACATTCTCGTTCTTTCCATCACCTTATAGATGCAGTAGGCTATTTCAGGGGAACCACAGACAACTGCTGTCACATTTTCGCTCAGGCATTGCCGGATTCCATACTTTTCCACATCTTCGATTGATTTTCCTTCATAAATCCACATCGGCTGAATCGGAGATTGCATACTTCTCATTGCCGTTTCGTATCCGTCCCGAATAGTTTTATCGGTATTCAAAATAATGCACGCAATTTTTTCATGCCCTTCCCTCTGAAGTCTTTCCACTGCCAAACGTCCTGCTTCTGAAAGCCGATAATAAAAGGTAACCTTTTGCTTTTCATCAAATTCTTTTGTCTGATTAAGATAGACACACGCATTCTCAAATCCATGTGCGGAAACACATTTATCGGAATCCACTAAAATCCCTTCCGCTTTTTTCTGCCTCATTTCTTCCACACAAAGTTCAATATCCTCCTGCGTATCTGCGTAACTGATAAGTAAACCGTATCCGTTTTCCCTTGCTTTTTTCTCCACATGTAAAACAATGCTTTCCCGCTCTCTGTTTTTTGTTTTGAGAATAAGACCAATCAGATGACTTTTCATTCCCGCCTTTTCCCGAAATTTTGAATAAGGAATATAGTTTTCTTTTTCTATATTTTTCAACACTTTCTTCTTTGTTTCTTCACTGATGTCTTTATCTTTTCCATTCATCACTTTAGAAACTGTAGAGGCTGATACTCCTGCAAGTTTTGCAATATCCTGTATGTTCATTTAACCTCCTTTCCGTTTCTGTTTCAGAAATCTTTTTAGTAAATTAATTTTGTATAAATCTTATCACTTTGTGCAATTCTTTTCAATATTGGCTAATTACGAAACTATTTTCCCACATTATGCACAAATCAACTTGTTCACTAAACAATTTTCGTTCTCTTTTCTTTGGGTAAATTTACAAGAATTTAGACATAAAAAAATCTGTCACGCCCGGACAGATTTTTTTCCTACACTTTTTAGTGCTGATGTAAATATTTTTCTCTTGTTGCCATACCCCCTCGGATATGCCTTTCCGATTTATTTGTATCTAATACCTTTCTTGCCTGAAGCGCAAGAGCCGGATTGATTTGTTGCAGACGTTCAGTTACGTCTTTATGTATGGTCGTAACTAATTAGAACGCTATCATCTAAACCTAAATCACCAAATATTCTAAGGTAAATGTCCACATTCCCCTCTTTATCTACTTCAATCTTCTGTATAATCTGTTTCAACTGCTCATTTGTCATATCTGCAACTGAAGTAATGCCCTCAATGTTTTTGAACGTATGCTGTACGATTTCTTCCAACTGGTCGCCCTTATTCAGATTATACTCTACCAGTTTTAACTCGTTTTCCAGTTTCTCAATCTTTTTCTTCATACCTCCGATTTTTTCATTCAGTTCCTCACGGCTGATTAAATCATCTGTGTACATATCCATATACTTTTCTCTTGTCTTTTTCAACTTTGCAAGTTCTGTCATTAGTTCATTTTCGTATTGTTCATTATCTTCCTTTTTCTTATATATCCGATTAAACTCTTTTACAATACGATTTATGATATTCTTCTTATCCTTTAAAATCTCTTTAAAATATTCATCTAATGCCTGTATGAGTTCCGCTTCATCTATCGTGACTGCATTCGGGCAATTATCTACCCCTTTTCCGTTATGTCCCGAACAAACCCAACGAATATAAGTATTTTTATAGGTTCTGACTGTTCTTCTAAAAGACCAGCCACATTCTTTACACTTAATTAAGGTACTAAAAATATATTTGTTACTCTGTCGTTCTTTATTTAGTTTAAATGCCTTATGCCTGCTTTTTAATACTTCTTGTGCCTTATCAAATATCTCCGGTTCAATGATTCTAAGTTCCGGCTTGTCCGTAATCAGCCACTCGCTTTCTTCTTTTGTGGTTCTTACCCCAGTCAGAAAGTCCTCAACTTCCTCTTTTCCATTGATGATTTTTCCCGTATAGAGTTCATTTGTAAGAATACGGCAAATCGCATTTTGACTCCACGCACAATTACGTTTTGTTTTTATCCCTTGTTCATTCAACATATTTGCGATTTTAGCCGCACCATATCCCTCGTCAATATACCATTTGTAAATCTGCCTTACATTTCTAGCTTCTTCTTTATTTATTTCAAGATTGAAATAATCTCCAATCGTTTTATCATACCCATAAACAATATTAGGAACTCGTCCTTTTTCTGCGTTCATTTTCTTTCCGAATTTCACACGTTTAGAAGTGTTTGCACTTTCTTCCTGTGCCAAAGCTCCGAAAATGGTTAGAACAAATTCCGAGTTCCCCAATACTGTCATATTCGCTGTTAAAAATGTTGTTTCAATTCCTAGTGCTTTCAATGCACGAATACTTTGTAAGAAATCAACGGTATTACGGGCAAATCTTGAAATATCCTTTACAACAACCATATCAAATAACCCCTGCTTTGCGTCACGCATGAGTTTTTGAAATTCTTTTCGATTTTTAATCTTTGTTCCCGAAATACCCTCATCTGCATATAGTCTTACAAGATTATGTCCATTACGCTCTGTAAACTCTGCAAAAAACTTTTTCTGTGCTTCTAAACTATTTAACTGGTCTGATTTATCTGTTGATACTCTACAATAAGCGGCTATATTCATCTCCAACACCTACCTATTTACTAATCATCTTTCTGTTACTTCTTTATCTTATCATAGTCACTTCTGTTTCTCAAGATGAATTTGCAACTTACTATACTATTTTCATTACTTCTTCATACTCTTTCTTCTGTATAGCACTTTCTACTTCTTTTTCTAATCTTTGGACACCTACTGCTACGAAAATCTTTGCTATGTACTGAACGGTTTCTTCCTCCGTATTCGGATTATGAAAACGTATATTCAGTTTCGTCTTTTTCAAATATGTTCACTCCTAAAAGTCCTTTCTGCATTTATATGTCCAGTCTGAACGATTATTCCCTTTTACCTTAACTTCTCTTTTCACTTAACTTTAAGGATTTTAAGTAGTCCTCATACAACTGCTTCTGTGTGATATTCATTTCTCCATTTGCTATGAGATTCCCAATATAATCTCTCTGCTCTATCTTTCCCACCTCTGCAAACAGCTTTAAAGATGGTGCAACATATTTTTCCAGCCATTCCCACACCTTTTGCAGACTTTTCTTCTGTGGTTGCATGGTAAGTTTCACCTTACCTATGTCTTTCATCAGTTCCGCCCACGCGCGATAAGTGGGATAAAGTCTTTTTCGAGTTGTCATGCTGTCTGTCGGCTTTTCTAAAAATCGTATTTTACTGTTCAATACTTCCATTGCCAGTCCTGCCACATCTCTGTATCTCAATAATTCCTGTACGACACTTACTGCCATTTCCTGTCGAAATCTCAATTCATATCGATTCCAATTTTCATCCAGTTCCGTTCCATACTTTTTATTCTGTTCATATCCTTTTTCATAAAATACCAATCTTAAATTACTGGCTGAACTGCCGAGATAAAGACTTCCACCTTTACTCTGAAAGACTTCCTCTTTTAGTTCTCCCGAATCGTGAAAATCTATCTCCCGTAACTTTGTGGAAAGCAATCCCTCTTTTGTCCTTACAATCAAATCGGGAATACTCAAATATGGTTTTCTATCATCTATCGCCAAATCAATCCGAGGAAAGTTGATGTGATACTGGCAAACTCTGTTTAAGAAATCAAACCATGTTTCCTCATTGAGCTGTAAAAAAATCTCATAGTTGCGACAGCCTTTCCCACTCATTAAAATCTGAAAGCCTTGATACTGTGCGTTTCCTGTTGGCTTTAGCACCTTGATATTATCGAAGATTGCTACAACCTCATGTCCTGCAATCCCCTTTTCATAGCCTGTGACCGTCATAAGTTCCAAAGGTATTCTCAGCACATCTTCTATGACTGCTTCTAATGGAACTTCCTTAATGGTTATCTGACACCAGTCTATCAACGCGCTTAATTCTTCTTTCTGCCGTATTACTCCCCTGTTAGTGTAGGGGAGTTCTGAAAGAAGACTTCCGCTTCTTTCTTCCAAATTTATCAAACCTCCTATCTGCAACGGCATTGCCGTTGCCCTGCCCCCAACCTGCCGTTTGGTACGTCAGAACGGGGACAGGAACTTTGACTGCCTATACCTGTTTGCTTGAAATACTGCGGATTCCTTTACAGGTAATCCTCTCCACCAGCACAGGGAAATTCCCTCTCTGTACATAAGGCGAGTATACTGCTTCTTCCAGTTCTACCACCGCATAAGGCTCAATCTTCGGAAGTTCCGTTGCTTCCAGACGAATATCCACGCTGTTTCCTAACTTCATGCTTCCAAGATGAAGTTTTAAGGCTTCCACTTCCTCTGTTTTCTTCTTGTTCTCCCTATCATAATGGTAACAAGCGTCTGCACCCATAAATCGAAGTTCTCCAAAGGCTTCTCTGACCTGTTCTTTTGTCAATGTAATCTGCATACATCTTCCTTTCTCCCCGTCCTGCCGATAGGACAGCTTTCTTTTATTTCCAGTTCCTTTGATATGACGTCATATAGTTCAGTTATTTCTGAACCCATTTGTATCATAGCACACAGATTTTCAGTTCGCAAGAGAAAGTTTAGTTTTTTATGAACTTTTTATTTTCTTTTTTCTGCACCTGTGGTATAGTGGATTTAGATGATAAGATATAACAAGTTATAACGAGATATAGAAAGAGAGGTTTTTTCAGATGAATACCATCGCAGAACGGATTCGATTTGCTATGAAAGCTAAAAATAAGAAACAGATTGATATTGTAAAAGATACAGGTATCAGCAAAGGAGCATTCAGTTCCTATCTTTCAGGACAGTACAATCCCAAAGCAGATAAAATGGAACAGATTGCCGATTCTTTAGATGTGGACTTGCGGTGGCTTTACGGAGAGAACGTACCCATGCAGACTGGCTCACAAGGGCAGGAACAGGCACTTCCTTATGTCTTTTATAATAATGACTGCTCGGAATATCTTCTTGACAAGCTAGATGATATGTATATTGCCATGATGCCCCAGTATGCCGCCATGATTCCCCGTTTCTATGTTCTTGTAGACAGGAGTTCCAATGCAATGCACCTGCTCCCCTTGTTTTTAAAAGAGGACTGCTCCGAGTTTTACGAATGTCCATCAGACCTGTTCCACTCTGACAGGCACGCTATTTTTACAAAAGATTTTGAAAGTATCAACATGGTACTGATAACTGCTACTATATATTATTACGGAATTGACACAAAAACGTTTGAACCGAAAGTTACCATGCTTTCCTATTCACCAACTGATGATTGTTTTCAAATCAATACTAAACCATATGGATTCCATATAAAGGCATTTGAGAAAGAAATTGAAAAAGAAGCACTATACCTAAAATATCACAACCAACAATAAACAAGAGGACTTGCAAGGTTTCTGACCTTACAAGTCCTCTGCTGTATCATGGTGCTGTTGGCTGTGTCCGTTCCGTCAAGGACTGCCCTACGGCGTATCGGCTTCGCCTTGTTCCTTGACCTCACTAGGTATAGGCAAACTGGGATTTATCGCATACAGGCATTGACAAATTTCATAGGTACGTCCATGCGTTCTGATACTTGTTTTGGTGTCATTCCACTATTTAAGAAACGCTTACATACTATTTTCATGTTCTCACCAACTTCAATAATATGTTTATCTGGGTCATAGAAACGAACAACACGCTGTCCCCATGAATGTTCTACAATGGGGTGGACGTATTCAACATTACATTCTTTCAGCTTATCCGCAAATTCATCGAAATTATCTTCTTCAAAATAAATTTCAAAGTTATTGCCACCAAAAGAAATACCACTTTTCCCGATAAAGTCTTTATATGTTTCAACCGTCTGCAAAGCCAAACCGCCTGTTAAAGTTTTATTTGCTCCAAAATCCATAATCACATGAAGCCCGAAAACTTTTTTATAAAACTCAACTGATTTCTCTATATCTGTTACCACTAGCATAGGATTTTTCAATTTCATTTCCATTACCTCCACAAGTCCTAGTTTATATATTCGTCTATTAGTTCTTAGTATTATGGATCATTTCGTAATAATAGGTTTTCCCTCCACATCTAATAATGGAGTTAAACCACCTCCAAATCCATTTGCAATAAAAAGATAATTTACTCCTGTTTCTTTATCAACATATATTGTTTTCTCACTTTTTAAACCCGTTTCTTGATACACTATTTCAAACCTATTATTTTTACTCATTTCAAATCACCTCTGATTTTTAATTTTTTATTTTGATTTATTCTTGAAAAATCCAATCAACATTAAAGCAATACCTAAAATTGCTACTGGAATATAAACAATATTAGGTATGCGATAAACAAATCTATCCACTCCAGCCATAATAATATAAAGAATAATTCCCATACTGATTAAAATACTTTTATCTTTCATAATAATCTCCTCATCAACTAAATTTTAGTCCTCCATTCTTTTTATAGTTTCCTCTATAGAAATACATTCAGCATACCGTTCATGCCACATAAATTCGTTATAATACCGATAGCTTTTTTTGTTATTCATATAATTATTGTTTACCGTCGAATTTGCGAATGCAGGTACAATCAAATTAAAGCCATATTCAAATCCACTTATTACTGTTGCATTGATACATTTATCGGTTTGAAGTCCAACAACAACTATATCTTTTTCATTTTTTTTCATTAAATACTCAACTAAACCAGTATCTTTAAACGCACTATTCACGATTTTAACAAATACTTTTTCATTAGATAGTGGCTTAAATTTTTCAAATATTTCAAAACCATCAGTACCTTTTGTTAAACCGCTCCCAACACCATCATCATGTACAACATAAATGACTTCAACATTGTTTTCTCGTGCTTTTTTAATTAGCAGTTGAATATTGTCAATAAACTCATTACAATTATATAATTCATCGTTAACAAGTGCCTTTTGCGTGTCTACAACCAATAATACCATTCTTCCACTACTCCTTAATAAATTCCAATATTTATCTTTATTTGCATTATACCAAATCGTTAGCACGCCAACTAGTCCTAAGTACATTGTTAGTTCTATTTTTTATAATGAAAACGGGCATATTGTACTTACACAACACGACCATTTTTTCTCTTATATTATCTCGATCAGAAATCTTTCTATTTTGTTACTGCCATATGTATCGTACTCTTTGACACTCCAAACTCTTTTGCCGTCTGTCTTACCGTCGCCTGATGCTCGATAATATACGTTGCAATTTCCACCGCTCGCTCTTCAATATAATCTTTCATAAAATCCCCTGCATGATTTGTTTATACAATCTATGCAAAGAAATATACGAGTATGCTATTATGAAATTCTATTTTAAAATCATTCCAAGAAACTTATAATTCGTAATATCCTCCAAGATTTTCAATCACAACACAATTTCCGAATTTTCTTTTTCTATTCACGATATTCTTTAAGGCAGATACTCTAATAACTCATATACTCTCCTCCTTGTAAGATCCTCTCCCGTCATATTTTCATTCATAGTTGTTGCTGTTCCTCCTCCGCTGATTTCTCCTATTTCATTAATGGCTTTTTCTTTCTCCGCAATCCAGGTTCTTTGTTCTTCCAGCAATTTTGCCATTTCCGTACTGCTCAACTCTTCCTTCAAAACTTTCCATAATCGATTCAATTCATCGTCCCATAATTTATAAAGTTGTTCACTATATTCATTCATTTCCATTTGAGTTGCGGTATCACTTAATGTCTGATCTCTTCTTTTTGCTTCTGCTTCCACTTTTGCGACATTTTGAGTTTCACGTTCTTTTACAGAAAGTTCTTGAGCCCCTTCTTCCTCATTCTCCGGAGTCTCTATAAAATCCTCTCCTATTTTTTCTTTTCTTTCAATCACATATCCCGGTTTATTATTTGCCGGTGAAAGATATACACGATAATTTTCCTTGAGATATTTTCCCCCATTCTCTAATGTCCATGTAGTTCCTGTACCATATTCACATTCTCCTATTCACCCCATACTGTCCGGCCAACCTCTCTACTTCCTTTTTTAAACGATTGACCACCTCGTCCGGCGAAACAATCTTCACACCTTCTCCAAGCGAAATCACCCATGACAAAAACTGATTGCTGATATGGACTGTCACGTTCACCGTAAAATGCTCTTCATCTGCCGGAATTAGCATCACATCTTTTCCGAAACGGTCAATAATCACACCCGCCAGCCGATTATCTACCAACAATTTCACCTGTTGCTCTTTTCCGCCAAACATACCGAAACTTTTCTTCGCATAGTCTGCCAAATCTAACTTCTTGAAACTTTCTTTTCCTTCTCGTTTTCATCCGACATCTCAATATGAATCATTTTATCTACCCGATAATGTTTTATTGTCTCCGCATCCGAGTCATACCCAATCAAATAATAATTTTCATCGTCCCACGAAAGTCCCCAGGGACTAATATGATAAACTGCTCCGTTGTGACGTAGTTCCATTTCTTTTTTCACATTCCACTGATAATACTGAAAATAGATTTTCCGATTTTCTGCAATCGCATTATGTATCGCGTCCACCGTGTAGTAAATGCTTTCGTTCATCGTCTTAATTCTTCCGGATACAAACACCTGCCTCTGTAATTTCATCGTTTCATATTTGCTAATCATTTTTTCCAGTTTTTTTATAAGCGTGTTTGTTTTTCGCTCTGTAATAAACTTTGATGACTGTATTGCATCCACTAAAAGTTTTAATTCGGCTAATTCAAACGGACGGTTTACTACATGGTAGTGATAGCCTTTTCCTGCCGATTCTCCTTCCACCTCAATACCAAGTACTTCTAAATCCCGCAAATCATTATATATGCTTTTTCTGTCCGCCGTAATTTCATATTTTCCCAGCGCCTCTATTATTTCAGGCATTGTAATATAGTGTTCATCGTCCGTCATCTCCAACATAATCTGCGCAAGACGATATAGTTTGAATTTTTGATTTGTTCCTTTTGGCATATTCCTCGCTCCTCTCGTCATACATTCAGTATAACATAAAGAACATAAAGATTTTAATCTTGCTGCCAATCCAACAGACTTTTCTCATCTAATTTACACAAAACTCCCTGTGACATTACGAACACAACTTCACCAAAAGCCTTCTTTCCAATTTTGTCATATATTCTCCCTGCACTCATGCTTTCTCCCAAAACAGTAAAAGGACTGTTAGCAACATATCCGACCTTTCCCAACCCTTCCACTTTTACTACAATCGCCTCTGTATCGTATTCGTTATCTTCCTCTTTTTCTAACTGTACTCTCATTTCCGGCTTAAAAAATTCCGAACCATAATAATGTTTTGTTCCTGCTAATGTAAAAAAATTTTTTTCATCTCTCAATACCTCCCAATGTCTTTTGATATTTATAGTCTAATCTTCTTACTGTCCCATATAAATACCACCTTCTTAATTGATAGACAAAGTCGATTGATATCGCAAATACTTTTCTCTTCACAATACATATTCGTTCTAAAAATTCTCTACTCACATCGAAATTCCATCGCATACGCAACCCCATTGGATAAACTGCAATATTCAACTATTTTTACCGTATAAACTCTTCCACCCATTTTTACTTTTGCAGGTTCACCATATTGAAGTATTTCTAATTCTAATGCATTTTTTTCACAGTATAAAATAATAAACTTTATAAACTCTTCTTCATTTCTCGGCTTTCTCTTTAAATCTTCAATCAAAACAAAATCTTTTTGCCATGCACCACCGTTTAACTCTTTAGAAATATATCTCATATGTAAATAATTCCCGAGCATCATCAAAATTAAAACGAAAATATTTACAAGCATAATATCACGCATATATTCCGGTATAAATGGAAGAATTACCGATAACACTGTAAATACAAGAAAAACCCACCATATAATCGCTTCTCCCTGAAATAAAAATGCTCCCTTACGGCAAATTTCCAATGAAAATAAAAAACGTACCGCTATCGTTCCAAATATATATGCCCCTATTATCCATAGCAGGTTATCTGAAAAAAGTTTCAAATGGTTTATATCTCCGCTCTGCATCAGAAAAAGTACCGCACTAAAAAATAAAATCACACCAATCCAAACACTCTTTCCGACTTCCTGTATTTGTTCTTTTTTTACCATAATATCAACCTCCTATTTTAGAGCGTATTTCTCGCAAATATTTTCTCGAAATATATACTTCTTCTCTATTATACAAATTCGCTTTCATAATCCCATTTAATTGAGGACGATAATATTCCACTTGCCTTAAATTCAAAATAACCGATTTAGAAATGCGGGAAAAATATTCTGGGAGTTCCTTCTCCAATTCATATAATCTTTTTTTACATTGAAAAACTTTTTTCTCTGTATGTACCAATATTTTTTCACCTATACTTTCTATAAAAAATATATGTGTACAACTAATTTGATACTTTTCGTCTTTATCCGTCACATACAAAACTTTTTCTTTATAAGATTCCTTTTCAATTACCTGAACAAGTGTTTCTAAAGATTGATGCCCCCTCACTACATAAAGTTCTGCTCGTTCTGTTTTTTCTGGTTCTATATAAGAAATTTTTACTTTCATTCCATCCCTCCTTATTTATTTTTATTATACGAATACCGTTTTTTTCTGTAAATGGATTTCTGATAACAGGTCGGAAAACAATGGTAAGGCGCATATCAAAAAGGGGCTGTTGCAAA
>NZ_BAAHSH010000031.1:0-13943 GCF_054660755.1 Faecalimonas hominis | reverse complement strand
ATCAGACACGCTGGGAAATTGGGGACATTTATGTATCTGGGGACGCAAGAAAGACAGAGGACAATCCACAGGGGCTTGGCTGTTATCTCGTTATGACTGGCAGAGGCTGTGATGATATTTACCGTATCCTTGAAGATAAATGTTTGACCTTTGGAGATATGTTCCGACGCTGTGAGAAAAGATACGGGACAGGCAATTATCATTTTACAAGGCTTGATGTTGCCATTGATGATAAGAATGAAAAACCATTCTTTACCATTGAGCAGATAAAGAAGAAATGTGAAAAAGAGGAGTTTATCTCCAATAGTGAGGGCTACCACTTTGATGAAAGCAAGTTTGACGATTTTGACACCGCCAAAACTGTTTATATCGGTGCTGGAAAGTCGGGATTGTCCTACCGCTTTTATGACAAGGATAAGGAAGTCTGTTCAAAATATAATAAGACACTTGATGAAGTGGGGAGCTGGAAACGGACAGAAATGCAACTGCGTGATGATAAGGCTCATGCCTTTGCTATGACATTCAAGGACAGACCGCTTGAACTTGGGGAACTGGCTTTCGGGCTATTGGCAAACAACCTACGCTTTGTCGTAGCAAACAGAAATGAAAGCAATAAGAGCAGGTGGAAAACGTGTAGATTTTGGGAACGCTTTTTAGGGGCTGTGGAAGTCTTGAAACTGCAAGTACCAAAACAACATAATTCCCTTGAAGAAACACAGCAATGGCTTACAGAGGGTGGCGTGATTTCCGCTGTAAAAAGTTTCTACTTCTTGGAAGAACATGACGCATTAGGCGGATTGGAACGGGTAGGAACTATGCTGGATAAGGCAAGATACAGCACTTCCCTTTCCAGCAAATTAACCGCACACTTACAGAGGATAAACCGCACCGACCTTATCCCCTATATCCAGTATGATACGAAACACGCAAAAGGGGGTATTTGATGAATAATAATGTTCAAGTACCCGTATGGGAGAAATACGCCATGACGGTAGAAGAAGCGTCCCAGTATTTTTCAGTCGGTCAGAACAAGATAAGACAACTTGCCCAGCAGGACAGGTTCGGCAACTGGTATATGATGAACGGAAACCGACTGCTCATCAAGAAAAAACAGTTTGAAAAAATGCTGGACAAAATCGACACAATCTAGTGAAAAAGAGCCTTGTATGTGATATTATCATCATAAGTCATATCGAGGCTCTTTCTTAGGAAAGGAGCAGATAACCATGTCAGAAAAAAGACGTGACAATAAAGGTCGCCTGTTAAAGACGGGAGAGAGCCAGCGAGCAGACGGAAGATACTTGTATAAATATGTGGACGCACAGGGACAGACAAGATATGTGTACTCATGGAAACTTGTACCCACAGACCCCGTACCCAAAGGAAAGAGGAACGGAAAATCCTTGAGGGAACTGGAAGCGGAGATACAAAGGGACTTGCAGGACGGTATCGACACCACAGGCGGAAAAATGACGCTGTGCCAGCTCTATGCCAAACAGAACGCACAGAGGGCAAACGTAAAGAAAAGCACCCAGCAAGGCAGAAAGACGCTCATGCGGATATTAGAGGACGATATGCTGGGGACAAGGAGTATTGCCAGCATACGTCTTTCAGACGCTAAGGAATGGGCGTTACGCATGAAAGAGAAAGGCTACGGCTATCAGACCATAAGCAACCATAAACGCTCGTTAAATGCGTCATTCCACATTGCCATAGCTGATGACCTCGTAAGGAAGAACCCTTTTGATTTCAAGCTGAACGAAGTCATAGAGGACGACAGAAAGCCACGACAGGCACTCACAGAGGAACAGGAAGAAAAACTGTTGTCTTTTGTCCGCAAAGACAGGGTATATCAAAAATATTATGACGCAATCGTGATACTGTTAAAGACGGGGCTTCGTATCTCGGAGCTGTGCGGACTGACAAGACAGGACATTGACTTTGAAAATGAAGTTATCCATGTGAACCACCAGCTACTTTACAGCAAAGAGATTGGCTACTACATAGAAACACCAAAGACAAAGAGCGGTGTGCGTGATGTTCCCATGAGTGAGGAAGTAAAACAGGCATTTAAACGTATCATGGCAGAGAGGAAGAAAACAGAGCCGATAGCGATTGACGGTTACAGCGGTTTTCTCTTTCTGAACAGGAAAGGTTATCCAATGACAAATGCTTATTATACAGTAACCTTTTCCAATCTGACAAAGAAGTACAACAAGTACCATGAGGACAGCCTGCCAAAGATAACACCGCATATCCTGCGTCATACATTCTGTACACGACTTGCAAACAGGAACATGAACCCAAAGAGCTTGCAGTATATCATGGGACACTCCAATATCAGTATCACGCTGAACCTGTATGCCCATGCGTCAGCAGAAAGCGTCAAGGCAGAATTAAAGAGCATGATAGCCTAAATCGTACCACGATATTTACCACGTTTGACCATGAAGATATGTGAAGAAATGCAGAGATAAGCAAGTATCTTTCGATAACGAAAACGTCCGCAAAGCCGATAAAATAAGGACTTGCGGACATATAAGAAGATATGAAAAGATAATCAAAAATCTATATTAAGTTTATAATAAATGAAAAATGCTGGGATAGATGATTAATTTAAAATCATCCACCCCAACATTTATTTTAGAGCCGATATAATCACGATTATTCTAAAAGAAAATAAGAAAAAGGACACAAGTCCTTTTTTTTGAGTGTGATTATCCTATATAATCGAATTATATTAATCGGAAATAGCATAGAAAGGAAGAAAAATAGTGGGTAGACAAAGAGTATTTTTAATTGTACTGGACAGTTTTGGAATCGGAAATGCACCGGACGCAGCAGACTTTGGTGATGAGGGTGCAAATACATTGCACACAATTACACAGTCTCCTGAATATGATACGCCAAATATGAACAAATTAGGACTCTCCCGTATTGACGGAATTGATTATTTGGAGAAAGTGGAGAATGTAATAGGTTCTTATGGACGACTGCAGGAAGCTTCAAGAGGGAAAGACACGACAATAGGTCACTGGGAAATTGCGGGAATTATTTCACCGCAGGCGCTTCCTACCTATCCAAATGGTTTTCCAAAAGAATTGCTAGATGAGTTCTCAAAGAGAACGGGAAGAGGAGTTCTTTGCAATCTTCCGTACTCAGGTACAGATGTTATTCGTGATTATGGCGAAGAACATATCCGCACAGGGAAGTTAATTGTATATACGTCGGCGGACAGTGTTTTCCAGATAGCAGCGCATGAAGATGTTGTTCCGGTGGAAGAACTGTATCGATACTGTGAGATTGCACGGGAACTTCTTACAGGCGAACATGGAGTGGGAAGAGTAATTGCACGACCATTTACAGATGCAGCGCCGAACTTCAGGAGAACATCAAACAGACATGATTTTTCATTGTTGCCACCGAAGGACACAATGCTGGATATTTTGCAGAGAGAAGGATATGACACATACGGAGTAGGAAAGATTTACGATATTTTTGCGGGAAAAGGAATAGCCCATACGCAGAGAATTAAGGACAATGTGGACGGAATGGAAAAGACAATTGCGCTGCAGGACGAAGACTTTAACGGATTATGTTTTGTAAATTTAGTTGATTTCGATATGATGTACGGTCATAGAAACGACATTGAAGGTTATGCAAAGGCTGCAACAACATTTGATGAACAACTTGGAACATTCATGGAGAGAATGAAACCGGAAGATATTTTGATGATTACCGCAGACCATGGCTGCGATCCGGGATTTAAGGGAACAGACCACTCGAGAGAATGTGTTCCGTTTTTGGTTTATGGAGATTCTGTCAAAGAGGGTGTGGATTTAGGCACGCGAAAGACTTTTGCGGACATTTCAGCGACGGTTCTAGATATGTTTGGAATAGAAAATACAACAGACGGAACAAGTTTTAAGGGTGAGATATATAAGTAGAGAGGTATGCGTATATGACGAACCGGGAATTATTAACAGAGGCAAAGAAAGCACGCCTCAAATCTTACGCTCCATATTCAAAATTTCAGGTTGGAGCGGCGTTGCTTACAAAAGATGGGAAAGTTTATCATGGCTGTAATATAGAAAATGCTTCTTATACTCCGACAAACTGTGCGGAACGCACTGCGTTTTTTAAGGCGGTTTCGGAGGGAGATACAGAATTTGAAAAAATTGCCATTGTCGGTGGAAAAGAAGGAACAGATGCAGATGAACTGTGTGCCCCTTGTGGGGTTTGCAGACAGGTCATGATGGAATTTTGTAATCCGGAGGAATTTCAGATTATTCTTGCAGACGGAAAAGACGGTATGAAAGTGATGAGTTTAAAAGAGATGCTGCCATATGGTTTTTGCCCGTCGGATTTGGAATAAAGTAAAAAGAAGGAGGAAAAAACGTGGAATATGTAATTGAAATGAACCACATTACGAAGCAGTTTGGAGAGTTTAAAGCGAACGACGACATTACACTGCGAGTAAGAAAAGGTGAAATCCACGCTTTGTTAGGAGAAAACGGGGCAGGAAAATCTACACTAATGAGTGTATTGTTTGGATTGTATCAGCCTGAAAAAGGGCAGATTAAGATTAACGGTAAAGAGGTAAAAATCAATAATCCAAATGATGCCAATGCGTTAGGAATAGGTATGGTTCACCAGCACTTTAAATTGGTGCATAACTTTACTGTTTTGGAAAGTATCGTACTTGGGCGTGAGACAACAAAAGGCGGCGTATTGAAAATGGAAAATGCCCGCAAGAAAATTATGGAGTTGAGTGAGCGATACAAATTTAAAATTGATCCTGATGCGTATATTTCAGATATTACTGTAGGTATGCAGCAGAGGGTAGAGATTTTGAAAATGTTGTACTGTGACAACGATATTTTGATTTTCGACGAGCCGACAGCCGTTTTGACACCGCAGGAAATTCATGAGTTGATGAAAGTAATGAAACAACTTATGGAGGAAGGAAAGTCTATTATTTTCATTACACATAAGTTGAATGAGATTAAAGAAGTTGCGGACCGATGCAGTGTTTTAAGAAAAGGAAAGTACATTGGAACAATCGAGGTTGCAGACACATCTAAAGAGGAAATGTCTGAGATGATGGTTGGAAGAAAGGTTAATTTCATTATTGATAAGAAGGAATCTGAACCGGGCGATGCAATCTTGGAAGTGAAAAATATGACAATCAGGGCAAAACACGGAAAAGATGCGGTAAAAGACGTATCCTTTACTGTCAGAAAAGGCGAGATTGTTACGATAGCAGGTATTGACGGAAACGGTCAGTCTGAGTTGGTATATGGAATTACAGGCATGATGCCTATAGATGCCGGACAGATATTTTTGAAAGGGAAAGACATTACTCATGAGAGTATCAGAAAGAAATGTCTTGACGGACTGGCTCATATTCCGGAAGACAGACATAAAGACGGTTTGGTATTAGACTATAATCTTCAGGAAAATTTAGTGCTACAGACATATTTTACGGAGCGTTTCCAAAAACACGGCTTCTTGAAATTCGATGCGATTCGCAAATATGCGGAAGAACTGATTAAAAAATTTGATATTCGCTCAGGGCAGGGGGCAGACAGTATTGTTCGCGGAATGTCAGGAGGAAATCAGCAGAAAGCGATTATCGCCAGAGAATTAGACAGAAACCCTGAAATTGTTATTGCCGTACAACCTGTCAGAGGTCTTGATGTAGGTGCGATTGAATACATTCACAGACAGTTGATTGCTCAGAGAGATGCAGGAAAGGCAGTTTTACTTGTGTCATTAGAATTGGACGAAGTAATGAATGTCAGTGATAGAATTTTAGTTATGTACGAGGGAGAAATTGTTGCAGATGTAAATCCGAAGGAAGTTACAACAGAAGAACTGGGATTATACATGGCAGGAGCGAAAAGGAGTGTGAACCATGGAGTATAAGAAAAAAGGTCTTTTTCAGAGAGAGGGTATGATTAGTTTCAGTTCCTCAATTCTTGCGATTATTTGCGGATTGCTTTTTGGACTTGTTATTTTACTTTTAAGTAATCCGAGTCAGGCTTCGGGCGGATTTATGATGATTCTTCAGGGTGGATTTACAGATGGAATACAGGGAATCGGTCAGATGTTCTATTATGCGACACCGATTATTATGACAGGTTTGTCTGTAGGATTTGCTTTTCAGACAGGACTTTTTAATATCGGAGCGGCAGGACAATTTACAATTGGTGCTTTTGTTGCGGTTTTAATCGGAGTGAAATGTACATTTTTACCGGCAGGAATCCACTGCCTCGTTGCCATCGCAGGTGCTGCTTTGGCGGGAGCGTTATGGGGAATGATACCGGGACTTTTAAAAGCGTTCCGCAATGTAAATGAAGTTATTTCTTCTATTATGATGAACTATATCGGAATGTACCTTGTAAATCTTCTGATTCAGAAATTGATTTATGATCATGTAAAAAATCAATCTATGGCAGTGGCAAGTACAGCAAACCTTCCGAAAGCGGGATTGGATAAGATTTTCCCAAACACAGACATTAACGTGGGAATCATCATCGCCATTGTGTTTGTTATTTTAGTTTATATCATTTTAAACCGTACAACATTCGGATATGAATTGAAAGCCTGCGGAAAGAACCAGAATGCAAGCAAATATGCAGGTATCAATGCGAAGAGAAACATTGTTCTTTCTATGGTAATTTCAGGCGCTTTGGCAGGTATCGGCGGAGCATTGTTATATCTTGCGAACTCAGGAAAATATTTACAGGTACTGGACATTATTGCCCCTGAAGGATTTTCGGGAATTTCAGTAGCTTTATTGGGAATGTCAAATCCAATCGGTATTTTGTTTGCGGGACTATTCATCGGACATCTTACGGTTGGCGGTTATAACATGCAGTTGTTTGATTTTGCGCCGGAAGTTATCGACATGATTATTGCGGCAATCATTTACTGTGGCGCTTTATCTTTATTGTTTAAAGGATTGATCAGTAAAATTCAGTTCAGAAAAGAAAAAGACAAAGCGGTTGAGAAATCCGAAAAAGACAATCTGAAGAAGGAGGAATAAGAGTATGGATATTGTATATTTTATTATGCAGCAGACAATGTTTTTTGCAATTCCACTTCTGATTGTGGCAATTGGAGGTATGTATTCTGAGCGAAGTGGTGTAATCAACATTGCTTTAGAAGGTATTATGGTAATAGGTGCTTTTTTCGGTATCCTGTTTATCAATATGGCGCAGGGTTCAATGAGCGGTCAGGGACTGTTGTTGCTCGCAGTGGTGATTGCGGGAGTTACGGGAGGAATTTTCTCCTTACTTCATGCGTTTGCTTCTATTAATATGAAAGCAGACCAGACAATCAGCGGCACTGCACTTAATATGTTTGCACCGGCATTTGCGATTTTCGTAGCGAGAATGATTCAGGGTGTACAGCAGATTCAGTTTACGGATACATTCCAGATTGATAAAGTGCCGTTATTAGGAGATATTCCGGTTATCGGGCCATTATTTTTCCAAAACAGTTATATTACAACATATCTCGGTATTTTAATTTTTATCATCGCAGCGTTTGTTATTAAGAGGACAAGATTCGGATTAAGACTTCGTGCCTGTGGTGAACACCCGGGGGCAGCAGATTCTGTCGGAGTAAATGTATATAAGATTCGTTACGCAGGTGTAATTATTTCAGGTGTTTTAGCGGGAATCGGTGGACTTGTATTTATCGTTCCTACTTCAACAAACTTTAACGCCAGCGTTGCGGGATACGGTTTCTTAGCATTGGCAGTATTGATTTTTGGACAGTGGAGAAGTAATAAGATTTTCATGGCAGCATTTTTCTTTGGTGTAATGAAAACATTGGCGAGTGCGTACTCAGCAATTCCGGTATTAAAAAGTCTTCCAATTCCAAACGAAGTGTATAAAATGATTCCGTATATTGCTACATTAATTGTGCTTGCATTCTTCTCGAAAAATTCACAGGCACCTAAAGCAGAGGGCATTCCTTACGATAAAGGAATGAGATAAAGGAGGAAAACGCTATGAGAATGTATGATTTAATCATGAAAAAAAGAAATGGTGAGGCTTTGACAAAAGAAGAAATCCAGTACATGATTACAGAATATGTAGATGGCAGAATTCCGGATTACCAAATGTCAGCGTTTCTGATGGCGGTTTATTTTCAGGGAATGACAGAGGAGGAAACGCTCGCAATGACACTCGCAGTTGCGCATTCAGGAGATATGGTCGATTTATCGGGCATTGAAGGTATGAAAGTGGATAAACATTCCACAGGCGGTGTGGGAGATAAGACAACACTTATCATCGCTCCGATTGTTGCTTCCTGCGGAGTGAAAGTGGCGAAGATGTCCGGACGAGGCTTGGGACATACAGGTGGAACGGTGGACAAGATGGAATCTATTCCGGGAATGCAGACTTCGCTTGACCGGGAGAGCTTCTTTGCAGTAGTAAATAAAACAGGTCTTTCCGTAATCGGACAGTCAGGAAATCTTGCTCCGGCAGATAAGAAGTTATATGCACTTCGCGATGTGACGGCTACGGTAGACAGCATACCTCTTATAGCGGTATCCATAATGAGTAAAAAGCTTGCAGCGGGAAATGATGGAATTCTCTTAGACGTAAAAACCGGAAGCGGTGCATTTATGAAAACAGTGGAAGATTCCATTGCCCTGGCAAAAGAGATGGTTTCCATTGGAGAAAATGCCGGTAAGAAAATGGTGGCTCTCATTACTAATATGGATATTCCTTTGGGACATAATATTGGAAACAGCCTTGAAGTGATTGAGGCGGTGGAAACCTTAAAAGGAAACGGACCGGAAGATTTGACGGAAGTGTGTCTGCAGTTGGCGGCAAATATGTTATATCTTGCTGAAAAGGGAAGTATCGAAGAGTGCAGACAGATGGCAGAGGAAGCGATACGAAGCGGAAATGCTTTGGAACGTCTGATTGCCATGGTGGAAGCGCAGGGCGGAGATGCAGGTGTTATCCGCGATACGGATAAATTTGCAAAAGCGCCTTATCAGCGGGAAGTGTTGGCAGAAAAGGACGGTCATATTACACATATGAATGCGGAGGGCTGTGGAATTGCTTCTTCCATGCTGGGTGCAGGACGTGAGACGAAAGACAGTGAAATTGATTACACGGCGGGAATTGTCTTAAAGAAAAAGACGGGCGACAGTGTAAAGGCAGGAGATGTTTTGGCAGTTTTATATACGTCGAATGATAGTCTTTTTGAAGCCGCTGAGGAGAAATATCAACAGTCGGTAGTGATTCAGGCAGAAGCACCAAAAGAAGAACCGTTAATTTATGCGAGAGTAACTCCAAACGGAGTAGAAAAATATTAGGAGATGGAGAAGATGAAAACAAGTGAAATTTTAAGCCATGTGGATCATACACTCTTAAAAGCGTTTGCAACATGGGAAGATATTCAGAAGTTATGTGATGAGGCATTGGAATATCAGACAGCGTCTGTATGTATTCCGCCGAACTACATTAAAAGAATTCACGACACTTACGGTGACAAAATTAATATTTGTACAGTTGTAGGATTTCCTCTTGGATACAGCACGACAAAGGCAAAACTTGCCGAAGTGGAACAGGCAGTGGAAGATGGTGTCGGAGAAGTAGATATGGTAATCAATATCACAGATGTAAAAAATGGTGATTTTGATAAAGTGACAGAAGAAATCCGCAGTTTAAAACAGGCTGTGGATGACAGAATCTTAAAAGTCATTATTGAAACATGTTACTTAACAAAAGAAGAAAAAATTGCTATGTGTAAAGCAGTGACGGAGGCGGGAGCAGATTACATTAAAACTTCCACAGGATTTGGAACTGCCGGAGCAACAATGGAAGATATTCTTTTGTTTAAGGAATATATCGGACCACATGTAAAAATGAAAGCCGCAGGCGGAGTTAAAAGTGTGGAAGATATGGAAGCCTTTCTGGAAGCAGGGTGCGACAGGATAGGTACAAGTTCAGCAATTTCCCTTATTCAAGGGCAAAATGTAAAAGATTATTAAAAATCAAAGGAGGAAGAAATGATGAAGAAAAGATTGATCAGTTTAATTCTGGCAGGTGCAATGGTGCTTGGTATGGCAGGTTGTGCAAAAAAACCGGGAGAATCAGATGACAAGAAAGGTGACAAAGGAGGATATGAACTTGCGTTAATCACTGACGTAGGAACAATTGATGACAAATCATTTAACCAGGGTTCATGGGAAGGATTGAAAAAATACGCAGATGAAAAAGACATCAGTTGTAAATATTACAAACCTTCTGAAAAATCAGATAAAGCATGTTTGACAGCAATTGACCTTGCAGTAAAAGGTGGGGCAAAAGTTGTTGTAACACCAGGTTTCTTATTTGAAAAACCAATTTTTGAAGCACAGACAAAATATCCTGATGTAACATTTATTATTATTGATGCAGCGCCAATCGGAGAGGACAAAAAACCACATATTGAAAAGAACGTTCTTTCTATCTTCTATGCTGAGGAACAGGCAGGATATTTAGCAGGTTATGCAGCAGTTAAAGAAGGATACAAACAGCTTGGATTTATGGGTGGAATCGCCGTACCTGCAGTTATCCGTTACGGATATGGATTTGTTCAGGGCGCTGACGCAGCGGCAAAAGAACTTGGATTAGCAAAAGATGCTATTGACATCAAATACACATATGTAGGAAACTTTGATGCTTCTCCTGAAAACCAGACAAAAGCAGCTGCTTGGTACAGTGAAGGAACAGAATGTATCTTCGCTTGTGGTGGTGGAGTTGGTAACTCTGTTATGAAAGCGGCAGAAGGTGCAGGAAAGAAAGTTATCGGTGTAGACGTAGACCAGTCAGTAGAATCTGATACAGTTATTACTTCTGCAATGAAAAAATTAAGTGATTCAGTTTATAATGCAGTTGCTTCATACTATGACAAATCATTTGAAGGTGGAAAATCAATTACATTAAGTGCAGCAGATGACGGTGTGCAGTTACCAATGGAAACATCTAAATTTGAAAAATTCACAAAAGAAGAGTACGAAAAAGTATACAGTGGATTAAAAGATGGTTCAATTAAAATTGCAAATGACACAGCAGCAAAAGACGCAAAAGATTTACCGACATCAGTTGTAAAAGTTGAATCAATCAAATAATTTGAAAATGTAGAATAGGTATAAGCATCTGCACGTTTGTTGTATGATGCTTATACTGTTTTAAGGAGGTGCAGTATGGTTATACCTAAAGTGGAGTTGCACTGTCATCTGGACGGTTCGCTGCCAATTCAGACTGTCAGTGAATTGCTTGGCAGGGAAGTGAGACAAAGCGAATTGCAGGTGAGTGAGGATTGCAGAAATTTAGCGGAGTATCTGGAGAAATTTGATTTGCCGCTACAGTGCTTACAGACGGAAGAGGGATTAAAAAAGGCGTCCAAAGCATTTTTGATGGATTTGCAGAAAGATAACGTACAATATGTGGAAGTGAGATTTGCTCCGCTGTTGTCGGTAAATGAACATCTGAATTGCAGACGGGTTATCCAATCCGTTATTGAAGGTTTGGAGGAAGCGAAGAAAGAGTGCAATATTTTCTATAATGTAATCGCCTGTGCGATGCGTCATCATTCTGAGGAGGAAAATCTGGAAATGATGAAAGTGGCAAGAGAATTTCTTGGGGAAGGACTTTGCGCCGTGGACTTAGCGGGAAATGAGGCTGCATTTCCGATGGAAAATTATGTGGAATTGTTTGGAGAGGCGAAAAAACTGGGGCTTCCTTTCACTATCCATGCAGGAGAATGCGGAAGAGTGGAAAATGTAATCCAGTCAGTGGAATGTGGCGCTGCGAGAATCGGACATGGAATTGCACTTCGGGGCAATCGGGACGGAATCTCATTATGTAAAGAAAAAGGAATCGGAATAGAAATGTGTCCGATAAGCAATCTGCAGACAAAGTCAGTGCAGAACCCTTCAGAATATCCGCTGCGGGAATTTATTGATGCGGGGCTGCGTGTGACGATTAACACCGATAACAGAACGGTAAGCAATTCCAGTCTGCAAAAAGAAATGGAGTTTGTGAAAAAACAGTATGGAATCACAGATGATGAACTGATAAAATTGACGGGAAATGCCATTGATGTCGCATTTGCGGAAGATTCTGTTAAGGAAGAACTTTGGAGAAGACTGAGAGGAGTATAAAATGGAGTGCAAATATTTGTACAATGTATTGCCGTTTCTAGCAAAATGTAAAAAGGAAACACAAAAACAATTTGAAAACTATTTTAAAAGTGCTCCGGCATGGCTTATGGATTCCTTCCAGATTGAGGAGATGGCTAAGGGAGAGATATTTGTACGGGAAAATACTCCGATTGACACAATATATTTTGTGGGAAAAGGAATGATTAAGGCGACAGATTACCGTATTTACGGCATCACTTATGACTTTATGAGTTTTGATTGTGTCCACGCACTGGGCGGTATGGAAATTATTATGGATTTGGACACATATATGACAACGCTGGAAACGGCCACACCGTGTACGGTTGTGAAGATTCCGAAGGCGCAGTATGAAAAATGGCTTTTATCAGATTTAAGAGTACTTAAGTTAGAGGCGAAACTGACCGGAAAATCTTTGCTGGAAGACGGCAGAAAAAGCAGGGCATATTTATTTTTACAGGGCTCGGACAGGCTGGCGATGCTTCTGACAGAGAGATACGAGTTGTATGCGAAAAACGGAATTCTGCGTGTGCAGGGCGGACGGCAGGGGCTGTCCGATACAACGGGACTTTGTGTAAAGACCATTAACCGTGCGGTGAAAAAATTTTCAGAGGAAGGCTTAGTGAGTAAGGAAGGGAATAAGATAACCGTTTCTTACGAACAATATAAAAAATTAAAAGATAAGATAATGCGAATTATTGATATTGAATAGCAGAAAGGAGTTTATAATGAATCCAGTATACGAAAAATTAATGACTTGCGTGGAGAGCGTAAAAGCAAAAGTAGATTTCCGTCCGGAGGTAGCGTTGATTCTCGGTTCAGGACTTGGAGATTATGCTGATGAAATAGAGATTGTACAGACAGTAGACTATACGGACATTGAAGGATTTCCGACCTCTACGGTAGCAGGACATAAAGGACGTTTTGTTTTTGGCTATGTAGACAAAACTCCGGTTGTAATCATGCAGGGAAGAGTGCATTATTATGAAGGATATCCAATGTCTGATGTTGTACTGCCGACAAGACTTATGGGACTTTTGGGAGCAAAAAAATTGATTTTGACAAATGCGGCAGGCGGTGTCAACTTTGATTTTAAGCCGGGCGACTTTATGATGCTGACAGACCATATCACAACAGGAGTTCCGAGTGCGTTAATCGGCGCCAATTTAGAGGAGTTAGGAGTAAGATTTCCGGACATGAGCGAAGTTTACAGCACAAAGATGCAGGAAATCGTAAGAGAAACTGCAAAAGAGCAGGGAATTGACTTAAAAGAAGGTGTGTATGCGCAGTTTACGGGACCAAACTATGAAACACCTGCGGAAATCCGCATGGCGAGAGCGTGGGGAGCAGATGCAGTTGGTATGAGTACAGCGTGTGAGGCAATGGCTGCACGTCATATGGGAATGGAGATCTGTGGAATTTCATGTATTACAAATCTTGCGGCGGGAATGTCAAAAGAAGAATTAAACCACAAAGAAGTGCAGGAAACTGCTGACAGAGTGGCAAAACAATTTAAAACACTGATTACGGGAATTATTACAAGAATCGGGGAATAGACGGGAAAAAGAGTTATGGAGAGCCATAACTCTTTTTTATTGCTTTTTTCAAGGCGCATTACCCATTTGTATGATTGACAAAATTTAAAAAAATTTCATTTTCATAGTGACGTATCGCTTTATATAGAGAGAGTATTTCCAACTCTGCCGTTAATTCGGACAATACCAGAACACTTTGTTCGGAAATC
>NZ_BAAHSH010000030.1:0-37372 GCF_054660755.1 Faecalimonas hominis | reverse complement strand
ACTTTTCTTCATAGTCTCAATTTCATACACAAAAAAAGTAGAGGTTATTTTTGCCTCTACTTTTATACTTTATATCTTAAATTTACTCTCTATCATGTTCTGCCGCACTACCGTTTGCCCTACCGCCTTGCATGAATATATCCTTACAGGCTATACTCATTTCAGTTGGAAAGAAATTCCTTTTTGTGTTAAATTCCGAGAAGTTCTTGCATCAACTATTGCACGTATTACATCAAGTTCAGGTTGCGAACTCTCCCATTCTTTTCTAAACTCGTCATTTTTTAATTGTCCAACCATATATTGATTTAATGTTTTCATATTATTCACCAACTACTTTATTTTAACAAATCATTCCAATATAATTATCCAACTGAATTTCTTCCAAATCCGCAATCAAATCTGCAAACAGATTTAGATTTTCATTTACCGCATAGTCTTCTAAAGCATTGTAATAGTCTAGTCTGTTTTCTTTTGCGATAGATACAGGCAAAAAACCTTTCAACATCAACTGATAATTCATAATCAACCTCGATGTACGACCGTTACCGTCAATGAAAGGGTGAATACGTACAAACTCCGTATGAGTCCATGCCGCATATTCGATCGGATTTAAAACCTGCTCTTTCCATTCTAAATCAGCATAAAAATTTTTAATTTGAATAAACATATCTGTACTCACTGGAGGAATATGACTTGCACCACTAATTCTAACTTCCTGATTACGATATATACCGCCTGCAATAATATTTTCCGTCAAAATCTGATGAATATCTTTCACAATATTTTCATTTAACTTCTTCCCGTCTGCAATACACTTCTTAATATATCTATACGCTTTTTTATGATTAACTACCTCATATATCTCCCTTAACGCTTTTCCTCCTACAGAAATACCATCTTCCAATACAACTTTAGTTTCCATAAGTGTTAAGGTATTGCCTTCAATCGCAGTTGAATTATGTGTATAAGTCAACTCAAAATCCTTTTCATAAGACGATAGCGTTATCTTATCAATCGAAGGCTTTCCCTCATCTATGATTCGTTTTTTCTCCAATAATTTATTTATATCCATATACTTTTCTTCCTTCTAATTAGAAATTTCCTTTTCCCATCTCAATAACTTCTCTTTGTTTTTTCTGAAGCAAAAAATCCCCTACTACCTGATAAAACTCTCTCTGTTCTTCTGTTTCAGCCTCCAGCATTAACTGCAAAGTATCTTCTGGCTTTAATTCTTCTATTTCTCGATATAACTTCTCATATTTTTATACATCACACATAATAGTTCTCCTTGCCATTTATACTTTATTTTTATTATAACATTCCATTCTCAATACCGCAACTCTACACAAAAGCATCATATTCTCATTAAGCACTAGAATAAACCTACATACACTTATAATACATATAGACTTATTCAAATGTTTAATTTATCATATGTATATGTCTTATAAGGGTTCTATTAGATGTCTCCTATCTCTCTACGCCACACATGCATCGTTTGCGGACGCAACAGCGATACACTTTAACATCGTTTCCACCGTCTGCGTTTCTCCCGGTTCCAGAAACACCTGAGAGCCGCCCATTGATGCCGCAAATTCCGACACGGTAACATTATCTTCCAACTTTATCTCTCCTGATTCAATGGCATCAAAAATCAGCAGCATCGTCATTACCTTTGTCACACTTGCCGGTGGCAGTTTCTCATCTGCATTCTTTTCATAAATCATTTTTCCGGTAGACGCCTCCATCACAATTCCCGATACCGCCTCTATTTTCGCTTCTTCTTTCTGTGGTGCAGCATAAACACATTCTCCAAGCAACAGACAACTAATGATTACGGATACTATTACTTTCATTTTCTCAATCGCTCCTTAGCCTATATTCTGTTACATTATAAGCAATAAAATCTTGATTTATGTCATTTGCAAAAAGGGAATACAACGAAAAAAGCATAGCCACCGTTTCCAATAACTATGCTTTTCTCTATTTATCTTTTTTATTTCCTCGTCTTGATAATATATCTGCCGGAAACGCTGCTCCCACAAGAATAATATAATATAACATTGTATTATCTTTCACCCATTCCGGAAACATTTTTCCAAAAACAATAATGATAACTGACATGATTCCATAATATATCAAAAACTTTTTCACGTCCATTTTGGAGTCCATTTTGTTCACTTCCTATCTTCTTATCTTCAATAAGATACTTTCTTTCCATCTTATAACGCGCTTTGGCAAACTTTCTTTCTTTTGTTTATACAGCATAATGGTATAATCAACTGCCACTAATGCCAATATAATTGTTCCTATTGTTCTTCCTACCGTGAAAGGAATACGATTTACCAAACCGTCTACAAATCCATGTAAAAATGCGAAAAGGATAATTGTATAGAACCCCCATGCAATTGAACTCTCCAAACAAAGAATCCCTTTGTAATTAAAAGGTTTATCTGTATAATCCCACCAAATTTCTCCAAACATCTTATTCATAATAATTGCAGTTACATATTCAAGTGTTGTCGCAAGTATCGAGCCGAATAAGAAAAGTAATAACATATTATGGCTGTATGGTTTTAAAATAACAAATACCGTCAATGCGCCCACGCCATAAATCGGACAGATAGGTCCTTTTGCAAACCCTCTGTTTGTCAGTTTACGATTACAAATAGACATATAAATAGATTCGACTATCCAGCCTAAAATACTGTAAGTCAAAAACCATAATATCATCTTATAACTTTCAATTCCAAATAACGTTGCATTCCACATACATCTTATCCTCATTAGTACTAGTATAAAAAGGGAGCATTTTACAACACTCCCTTCACTTTGCACATATTAGTTAAATTTACGTTTTCTAGCAGCTTCAGATTTCTTTTTACGTCTTACGCTTGGTTTTTCGTAATGTTCTCTTTTACGAATTTCTTGTTGAATACCAGCTTTTGCACAGTTTCTTTTGAATCTGCGTAAAGCACTATCTAACGTTTCGTTTTCTTTTACGATTACATTTGACATAGTCTCACACCTAACCTCCCCTCCAGCCCTATATTGTGCATCATACGACTGTTCGGGTATTTTTATTGCACTACACTGTATTATAGCATATTTTATCGTTTCGTCAACTGTTTCTTTCCAAAAAAACTCTTTTTTTGTTTTTCTTAAGAAATTTGCCCTTCTAATACTTCCTGTACTTTAGCGATTGCATCAGGAATTCCTGCAGGATTTTTTCCTCCTGCCTGTGCCATATTTGGACGACCTCCACCGCCACCGCCTACAAGTGCCGCAATTCCTTTAATTAAATTACCTGCATGAGCGCCTTTTTCCATTGCTCCATCTGTAACCATGGCAATCAGGTTAACTTTACCGTTTGCAGAAGATGCAATAACAACTACACCTTCTCCCAATTTTTCTTTTAACTGGTCTCCCAAATCACGAAGCCCGTTCATATCAACGTCTTCTACTGCAGTCGCAAGCAATTTTATACCTTTTACCTCTGTTATCTGGTTCATAACATCACCGAGAGCGTCTTTGGCAAGTTTGCTCTTTAACGCCTCTACCTCACTCTGTAATGATTTGATTTCAGACAACATATGTTCTACTTTATCTTTTAACTGTGCCGGAGTCGTCTTTGCAACTTTTGCTGCCTCATTTAATTCTTTTTCCATCTCACGGTAGTATGCAAATACTCCATCGCCTGTGAGCGCTTCGATACGGCGTACTCCTGAAGCCACACCGGCCTCTGAAAGAATTTTGAATGTTGTAATCATACCTGTATTTGCAACATGCGTTCCACCACAAAGTTCTTTTGAGAAATCTCCCATAGATACAACACGAACATCTTCCTCATATTTTTCACCGAATAATGCCATCGCGCCTGTTGCTTTTGCCTGCTCAATATTCATTACTTCCGTAATAACCGCATTGTTTTTTGCAATTTCCGCGTTGACTAATTCTTCTGTTTTTGCAATTTCTTCCGGTGTCATCGCTGAAAAATGTACAAAGTCAAAACGAAGTCTGTCCGGTGTCACTAAAGAACCTTTCTGCTCTACATGAGATCCTAAAACCGTCTTTAATGCTTTCTGAAGCAAATGTGTTGCACTGTGGTTTTTACAGGTATTTGCACGTCCGTTTTCCTCTACAGAAAGATTTACCGCATCTCCAACAGTGAAACTTCCTTTTGTTACTTTGCCGACATGTCCTACTTTTCCGCCTAACAGTTTAACAGTTTCTTCCACTGCAAACTCAGCATGCTCTGTTGTGATAAGACCTTTGTCACCTTCCTGTCCACCCATTGTTGCATAAAATGGTGTCCGGTTTACAAAAATAGTTCCTTTTTCTCCTTCAGAAAGTGTATTTACAATTTCATTTTCTGTTGTCAAAACAGTAATGTCTGAATCGTATGTCAGATGATCATATCCGACAAATTCTGTCGTAACGGAAGGGTCAATCTCGTCATATACGGTTGCGTCCGCACCCATGTAATTGCTTACGCCGCGCGCTTTTCGTGCTTTTACACGCTGTTCTTCCATAGAAGTTTTAAATCCTTCTTCATCAATATCGAATCCCTTTTCTTCCAAAATCTCTCTTGTTAAATCAAGAGGGAATCCATATGTATCGTATAATTTAAACGCATTTTCGCCTGATAATGTTGTCTCTTTCTTCTCTGTCATTTCCTGAATCATTTCCGAAAGAATGCCTAATCCCTGGTCGATTGTTTTATTAAACTGTTCTTCTTCCTGACGGATTACATTAAAAATAGCATCTTTCTTTTCTTCCAATTCAGGATAACCGTCTTTAGAACCATTGATAACCGTCTCGCAAAGTTTTGTTAAGAACTGTCCTTCGATTCCTAAAATACGTCCGTGACGGCACGCACGGCGAAGCAGACGGCGAAGTACATATCCTCTTCCGTTATTTGAAGGCATAATACCGTCTGAAATCATAAACGTTACAGAACGGATATGATCGGTAATTACTCGGATAGATACGTCCTTACTGTATTCTTTTCCATACTCTGTTCCCGCAAGTGTACAAATATGTTCTCTGAGCGCTTTCAATGTATCCACATCAAAAATAGAATCCACGTCCTGTACGATAGATGCAAGACGCTCCAATCCCATACCCGTATCAATATTTTTCTGTTCTAATTCTTCGTAATGTCCTTTTCCGTCATTGTCAAACTGTGTAAATACGTTATTCCAGATTTCCATATATCTGTCGCATTCGCAGCCCACCGTACAATCCGGACGTCCGCAGCCGTATTTCTCACCTCTGTCATAGTAGATTTCTGAACATGGACCACATGGGCCTGAGCCATGCTCCCAGAAATTGTCTTCTTTCCCAAATTTGAAAATACGTTCCGGTGCAATTCCCATCTCTTTATTCCAAATCTCATATGCTTCCTCATCTTCCTCATATACGGAAGGGTAAAGTCTGTCAGCATCTAAACCTACTACTTCTGTAAGAAATTCCCATGACCACTTAATCGCTTCTCTTTTAAAATAGTCTCCAAAAGAAAAGTTTCCAAGCATCTCAAAAAACGTACCGTGTCTTGCTGTCTTTCCTACATTTTCAATATCTCCTGTACGGATACATTTCTGACAGGTTGTCACACGTGTTCTCGGCGGTATCTCCTGTCCTGTAAAATATGGTTTCAACGGTGCCATTCCTGAGTTGATTAATAAAAGGCTGTTGTCATTGTGTGGCACTAACGAAAAACTCTTCATTGCCAAATGTCCTTTGCTTTCAAAGAAGTCAAGAAACATTTTTCTCAATTCATTTACTCCATATGGTTGCATTGTTGTCCTCCTGCTCATAAAATATTAACAATCATTTCTGATTAATTTGCTAACTATTAATTATAAAGTTACTTTCTTCTTTTGTCAAATACGTTTCTCTCATAATGCACATGTAAAAACGGAGTGGACAATCCACCCCGTCTTATACTTATTTATTCTTTTCATTCTTCCTTTTGCGTAACGTCTTTCCTAACATAATGCCACCAAATGCCGCTGCACCAACGATGACCATTTTTATGATTGTTTGAATTAATGTTGCCCAAAATGCCATAATCTATGCACCTCCATACATTAAACTTATCACGGTTTATTTATCATAACACAAAAAGAAAGTTATTTCAATTCTATTTCTTCCAGTTCTTTTGCCGGTATGTCTTTTGAAGATTTTGAAACAAATTCGCCCAGCGCTTTTTTTGCTTTCGGAATTTCAATATTCGTTCCTGCTCCGGCAATACAGCCGCCCGGACAACCCATTCCTTCGATTAGGCAGCCGTTCATTTTTCCTGCTTTCGCAAGAACAAGCATTTTTTTGCATTCTGCAAGTCCTTCTGCGTGTTCAATATTGACTTCCACATCTGGGTAGTATTCATTAATACATTTTTCGATTGCAGCGGCAACTCCACCTGCTGCCGCATAACTGCGTCCTGCACCTGTCGCATCATGGAAAGAGGATTCCGCCTCATATTTTTCCAGATTAATTCCTTTCGCATCAAACATTCCCTGCAGTTCTTCAAAGGTAATAACAAAGTCCACATCGCTTCGCACTGTTCTGCGTGACGCTTCCAATTTCTTAGATGCACATGGTCCGATAAACACTACTTTTGCATTCGGGTGTTCCTGCTTAATTGTTCTCGCAGTGGCAACCATAGGTGTCAATTCTTGCGAAACCTGATCTACTAAATCCGGAAAATATTTTTTTGTCAAAATAGACCACGATGGACAGCATGATGTCAATAAGAACGGTAACTCTCCCGTAACTACTTTTTCCACATAATGATGCGCTTCCGAAATCGCTCCAATATCTGCCCCCAAGGCGACTTCATATACTTCTTTAAATCCCAACTCCTGTAAAGCAGCCTTAATATTTCTCGGTGTAATATTGGCTCCAAACTGCCCCACAAACGCAGGAGCAATTTCCGCAATGATTTCCCCGCCTTCTCTTAACGCTCTCGCCAACTGGAAAATTTGAGATTTATCTGAAATCGCTCCGAACGGACAGGAAACCATGCACATTCCACATGAAACACATTTGTCATTGTCGATTTTCGCACGTCCGTATTTATCCGAAACAATGGCATTTACACCACACGACTTCTGACATGGGCGCTCCTTTTTTGCAATCGCATCGTACGGACAGTTCGCTTTGCATTTTCCACATTTAATACATTTTGTCTGATCGATAAATGAATGACCGTCTTTCATGGAAATGGCTCCTACGGGACAGACTTCTTTACACGGGTGTGCCACGCAGCCTTTACACATATTGCTGACCTCATATTCTTTTTCCTCACAGGACGCGCAGGCTGACGGAATCACCTGCATAAGAGGCGGCTCATAATATTTTGCTGAAATATTGCTCTCTTCAATTCCCGCTGTCAGGTGCACCGGTTTATCTTCCGGGCGAAGTGACATTCCCATAGCAAGTCTCAGACGTTCTCTCACGATTGCACGGGAGCGGTATACACTTTCTCTGTATTTTTCCATTTCTTCATTGACAAGACGATATGGAATTTCTTCAATATCCTCAATCAGTGTTTCAGGAGTAGATGTAAAACCTACTCTTGCCACTTCCTCAAATACTTTTCTTCTAATATATCTTACAGGTGTTTTTAATCCTCGCATTTTATCCTCCTAGTGTTTTAATATTTTCCGCGCATAATGGACAGACTGCATTGCGTCTTTTCCGTAAAAATCTGCTCCTATCATATCTGCATACTCCTGGTTGAGAACAGCCCCTCCTACCATTACTTTGCAGTCGGGAACTTCTTTTCTCAATTGTTTGATTGTTTCTTCCATACTGACTACCGTTGTTGTCATCAGCGCACTTAAACCTACCAGTTTTACATTGTTTTCCTTTGCTGCTTCCACGACCTTTTCCGGTGGCACGTCCTTTCCTAAATCTACCACGTCAAAAGCATAGTTTTCTAAAAGCACTTTCACAATATTTTTCCCAATGTCGTGAATATCACCTTTTACCGTTGCCAAAATGACTTTTTCCTTTTTAGCATCAGTCTGACCGGATTTTGACAATTCTTCTTTTAAAATGGCAAACGCTTCTTTTGCGGACTCTGCGCTCATAAGAAGTTGTGGAAGAAATACCGTTCCTTTTTCAAACCCTTTGCCTACCGTATCCAATGCCGGTATAAGATAATTATTAATGATCTCCAAAGGTTTCTCCGTCTGAATCAAACTCTTGACAGACTGTACAGTCTCTTCTTTTAATCCTTTTTCAATCGCCATTTTTAATGTAAGTGTTGTTACAGGCTTTGTTTCCACTGTTTTCGGCATACAGTTTGCGATATAGTTCTCACAGTTTTCATCTAAATTCATCAATGCACAAAAGGCATAATACGAATTCATCATCTCCTCTGAGGAGGGATTGATAATTCCTGCGCTCAGCCCTTTTTGCATTGCCATTGTATAAAAGTTTGCATTGATAATCGGCCTTGTCGGCAATCCGAAAGAAATATTTGACACACCTAAGACCGTATGGACACCGCATATTGTTCGCACCATCTCCAACGCCTCCAGTGTCGTCTTTGCCCCTTCCGGTTCTGAACTGATTGTCATCGTCAAGACATCTATTACAATATCTTTTTTATCTATGCCGTATTTTTCTGCTTCCCGAATAATTTTCTTCGCAATCTCAAGTCTGCCTTCCGCTGTCTTTGGTATCCCAGCCTCATCGAGTGTAAGTCCCACCACGACTCCCCCATATTTCTGAATGAGCGGAAAAAATTTATCCATAGATTCCTGTTTGCCCGTAACCGAATTCACCATCGGTTTACCATTATACAAACGCATTGCCCCTTCTAATGCAGCCACATTTACCGTATCAATCTGCAGCGGAAGGTTTGTTACGCTCTGAATTTCCGGTATGACTTTTTTCATCATTTCAGGTTCGTTTATGTCAGGAAGCCCTACATTGACGTCAAGAATATCCGCACCTTTTTCCTGCTGCGTAATCGCCTCTTTCAAAAGATATTCTAATTGATTCTCCTTTAGCGCCTGTTTCATCTTACTTTTTCCGGTAGGATTGATTCGTTCCCCAATGATAATTGGTTTTTCTCCAAATACAACCGCTTTTCCGTAGGAAGATACAATGGTCTCACTTCTTTTTTGAGGAACTTTTATTTGTTTATTCCCGCACATTTTTTTCATTTCGGAAATATGTTCCGGTGTTGTCCCACAACAACCGCCGATTACACAGCCGCCTTCCTCAACAATTTCTGCCATTGCATTTGCAAATTCCTCAGGATTCACATCATAGTACGTCTCACCGTTTTTTTGTTTTGGAAGTCCTGCATTTGCTTTTACAATAATCGGAAGTGACGTGTATTTTCTCATTTCCTTTAAAATCGGCAGCATCTGTTTTGGTCCCATACCACAGTTTAAACCTATGGCGTCAACGCGCAGTCCTTCCAACATGGAAACTGCCGAAGGTACATCACCGCCTGTCAATAGTTTCCCGTTTTCATTGAAAATCATCGTCGCAAACACCGGCAGATTCGTATTTTCTTTTGCCGCAAGGACAGCCGCTTTTAATTCATATGTGTCACTCATCGTCTCGATGTGAATTAAATCCGCTCCCGCCTCTTTTCCGTATTGCATTACTTCCGCAAATGTATTATATGCGTCCTCAAAAGATAAATCACCCATTGGTTCCATGAGTTTCCCCGTAGGTCCGATGTCGAGGGCAACGCAGTATTCTTCTTTTGACTTATTACATTTTTTTGCCCCTTCATGCACATTTGCGACCGCCTGTTTTATTATGTTTTCCAAAGAATAAAAATCATCATGGAATTTAATGGCGTTCGCACCAAATGTATTCGTTAAAACTATATCGCTTCCCGCCTCAAAATATTGGCGGTGAATATTTATTACCGTTTCTCTTCGCTTTGCATTCCACGTTTCAGGCAGTTCCCCCGGCAGAAGCCCTTCCGCCTGCAAAAGTGTTCCCATACCCCCATCTAAAAAGAGCAGTTTTTTTCCTAATTGTTCCAGTATCATTGTCTATCCCCTTCTGTAATCACAATCTGTTTTATCACATACTTCGCACCCTTCCCGATGACATGATATGTTTTTATCACTCACCCCAATTACTGCCGTAATGGACTTTATCGGTGTCAGCATACTTCCTTTTGTCATTGTAAGTCCAATTTTTTTGGACGCCTCAAGCATTCTTAAAATTTCTTCCTGATAAGAGATGGAAAAATCTCCATATCCTGCGCTAAACCTCGGTCGAAGATATTTCCCTTCTCTTTTAAATTCTTCTGAAATCTCTTCCACACACCTGTCACAAAACTCCTCCAGCATCGCTGCCGCACATGCCTGCAAAACAACCGCGCCAGCCATATCCGTAATTGACCGCCGTTTCATCAGCATATCCACACCTGTGCCAAGTGTAGCACCAAAAAGAATGACTTCCTGACAGCCTCTTAAGTTTTTTCCTAAATGAATACTGTCAATTGTCATATTTCCAATTTTTATTTTGTTATCCGGCTCTGTCTGTAACGAAAAAATGCGGTAAACAACCCGTTCATCTGCTGTTTCTTCCAATTCTTTGAAAGATTTTATAATAAGAGCAAATGTACGGTCATCTACCGCAGTTTTACCAAAGCCAAGATAACGAATCGCTTCCCGTACTCGTTTCTCCATGCTTTCTCCTACTTTATAATTTCTTTCAAATTCATCATAATCGCCTTTGCCACTTCCGGCTTATTCATGGAATAAATATGAATATTTTCAATGCCATTTGCCAAAAGATCAATAATCTGGTCCGTCGCGTATGCAATCCCCGCCTGCTGCATCGCTTTCGGAGCATCTCCAAAGCGGTCTACAATCGCTTTAAAACGCTGTGGCAACACTGTCCCGGACAACTCACAGATGCGCCTTATCTGCTTTCCGTTCGTCACCGGCATAATTCCCGGCAAAACCGGAACCGTAATCCCTTTTTCGCGAATTCTATATAGAAAATTATAAAGAATACTATTGTCAAAAAACATTTGAGTCGTCAGAAAATCTACTCCGCTGTCAACCTTTTCTTTCAGGTACTGTATATCATCTTTCTTATGCTCATTCTCCACATGACCTTCAGGATAGCACGCCGCACCGATACAGAAATCCCCCTGCTGTTTTATCTCTCTGATAAGTTCACAGGCATATCTGTACCGACCGGCAATCGGAAACTCTGTTTCCTTCGGAATATCTCCTCGAAGTGCCAGTATATTCTCTATTCCTTCTTCTTTCAATGTGGAAATCATCTCATGTACCTGCTCCTTCGTCGATGAAACGCAGGTTAAATGCGCAAGACTTTCCACTTGCAAATCGTGTTTAATATGAGATGCAATATGAACCGTATTGCTGCTCGTTCCTCCGCCCGCGCCATATGTCACGCTGATAAAGGCAGGTTCTAACATGGCAATTTCATCTACCGCCTTTATCACACTGTCAAATCCCGCTTCCGTTTTCGGTGGAAACACCTCAAAAGAAATATTTATTCTGTCTTCATTTAATCTGTCAATAATCTTCATGCCTTACTCCTTTGTATCTTACATTTTTTCGTACAGCGCCTCATACTGTTTCGCAGAATTCTTCCATGAAAAATCTTTCTTCATTCCATGTTCTGCTATCTTATTCCAATCACGTTTTTTCTCGTAATAAACTTTTTCCGCATAACGGATAATGCCAAGCATCTCATGGGCATTATAATTTTTAAAACTAAATCCTGTTCCTGTCTTTTCAAATTCATTGTACGGCTCTACCGTATCGCGAAGTCCTCCTGTCTCACGCACAATCGGAACCGTACCATACCTCAGACTCATCAACTGGCTCAAACCGCAAGGTTCAAACAGTGACGGCATGAGAAATGCATCGCAGGAAGCATACACTTTATGGGACATTTCTTCCGAATAATAAATATTCGCAGATACTTTTCCCTCATACTTCCACGCAAAATGTCTGAACATATTCTCATATCTTTCCTCACCTGTCCCCAAGACAACAAGTTGAATATCGTCCTGACACAATTCGTCCATGATATATGCAATTAAATCGAAACCTTTCTGGTCTGTCAGGCGGGATACGATACCAATCATCATCTTCTTGTCATTTACTTCCAAGCCTAATTCTTCCTGCAGGGCAAGTTTGTTTTTCTTCTTATCTCTTCTAAAAGTATCTACCGAGTATTTCTTAGTAATCATCTTATCTGTCTTCGGATTATAGACATCATAGTCAATTCCGTTTACGATTCCCGAAAGACAATTTGCCCTCGCATTCATCAGTCCGTCCAGGCGTTCTCCATAAAATTCCGTCTTAATCTCCTCCGCATAAGAGTTACTTACCGTTGTAACCCTGTCTGCATAAACAATACCGCCCTTTAAATAGTTGGCATCTTTGTATGCCTCCAATTTATCCGATGTAAAATAATAATCCGGCAGCCCTGTAATATCCTGAATTGTTTTTTTATCCCATATTCCCTGGAATTTCAAATTATGTATCGTCATTACCGTCTTAATGCCCTGATAAAATTCTCCACCAAAACGGAAGTTATCCAAATATACCGGAATCAGTCCCGTCTGCCAGTCATGACAGTGAATGATGTCAGGTCTGAAATCAATCAATGGTAATGCGCTTAAAACCGCTCTGGAAAAGAAGGCAAACTTTTCTACGTCTTCATAAATATTACCATATGGTGTCGGGCCTGCAAAATAATATTCATTGTCGATAAAGTAAAAAGTGATTCCGTCCAACTTCGTTTCCAAAATACCTACATACTGTTTTCTCCATGATAAATCCAGATAAAAATGAGTTTTATATTCCATTTTATCTTTCCATTCCTGCTTCATACACATATATTTCGGTAACATAACCCTCACGTCATACTTTTTCTTATCGAAATACTTAGGCAAACTTCCCACTACATCTGCGAGTCCGCCTGTCTTAATAAACGGGACAGATTCCGATGCCGCAAATAAGATTTTTCTCATACTCGTTCCTCCACCTTTCGCATAATAATTATATTATAACGCAATTATTTCCAGTTGAAAAGATTTATCTACGTTTGTATTTTAATTGAATTGTATCCGCAATCAATGCAATGAATTCGGAATTTGTCGGCTTTCCTTTCCCATTACTGATTGTATATCCGAACAATTCTTCAAGTGTATCCGGTTTGCCTCTGCCCCACGCAACTTCTATCGCATGCCGTATCGCCCGCTCCACCCGGCTTGCCGTTGTCTGATGTTTCTTTGCCACTGTCGGATACAATACTTTTGTAATCGCATTCAAAACGTCCATATCGTCCACTGCCATCAAAATAGAATCCCGCAAATAGTGGTATCCTTTAATATGTGCAGGGATTCCGATTTCATGAAGCATGTCCGTCACATACTCTTCCAGCCTTTCTTTTGTCAGAGCAGGCTGCTGAATCTGCGCGGAGGACTGCACTGTTCCTCTTACTCTCCCTCTTGCCGTACTTTTAATCCGATTGATAATCATTTCATTATTAAACGGTTTCATGATATAGTAATTTGCCCCTTTTCTAAACGCATCTTCCGTAATTCTCTCCTGTCCCACAGCCGTCACTACAATAAAATCCGGTCTCTTCTTTATGCTTGCGTCTGTATTTATCTTTTCCATCACACTAATTCCGTCCATTTTAGGCATAATCAAATCCAATAATACTACGTCCGGCTCTTTGTTTTTGATGATGTGACACATATCCTCACCATTGTTCGCCTTCCCAACAACAGTAAGTTCATTGTCTGTACTTATGATTTCATCTAAAAGTTCCAAAATTCTCTCATTATCGTCAGCGATTGCTACATTTAAGTTTCCCATGAATCGAAACCTCCTACTTTTTATCATCATCTAACTACCCGCCCATTATATCCGACTCATTTTGCAGATACAAGAAAATATTGTCGGACGATTTCGACATTTTTCTTCTTATTTTACATTCCTCAGCATATTTTCAATAAAAATCCCATATCCTTTTGCCGAATCCTGTACAAACACATGCGTAACCGCTCCGATAATCTTATTATTCTGTATAATCGGACTTCCGCTCATTCCCTGCACAATCCCTCCTGTTTTTTCCAGTAATTCTTTATCTGTTACTTCCAGAACAATCCCTTTGTTGACTTCCCTCTCATGTAAATCAACTTTTGTAATACGAACGGAATACTCCTTTAATTCTCCGTCAACCGAGCATCTGATTGTCGCACTTCCTTCTTCAATCTCCTCTTTTTTTCCTATTCGCAAAGGTTCCTGTTTTTTTAATTCCTGGGGAATCGTATCCATTCGTCCATAAATACCTGCCTCTGTATTTTTCTCAATGTTTCCTAAAACATTGTATTTATTATAGACAATAATTCCTTCCATTCCTCCCGGTTCACCGTCCACACCTTTTTTAATATCCTGTATACTTGTTTCATAAAGCCTTCCCGAAGACATCTGCAGCAGTTTTCCCGTATCCATATCGTGAATTCCGTGTCCCAGCGCCCCATACTTGCTGTTTCCATTTAAAAACGTAATCGTTCCCAGTCCCTGTGTATTATCTCTAACCCATATGCCAAGTTTATATGATTTACCTTTACATTTTACCGGACGGATTTTTACCGACAAGGTATCCTTCCCCCTCTTCAACTTCAGCACAACTCCCGAAGGATTTACCTTTGACACCTCTTCCATCAGTTCCTTTTTATTTTTGACTTTTACCCCGTCTATCTCCTGAATATAATCTCCCGGTCTTACCAGCCTTTTTGCCGGCTCATATTTTGCTCCGTCCACCGACTTTACCTTCTCCGTTCCAAGAACCATCACACCGTCCGTCTCCATATAGATTCCCACAGGCACACCCCCGGGAATAAGTAAATCATTTGATATGGATTCCACGCTCACTTCCTGTTTGCGCTGCTGTTCCGTAATGAGCATTCCGCTCCCCATAGCCATTGTAAACACAAGAATAATGATAAGACACCTGCGATACCAGTATTTTCTCACTGTTTGTACCTCCTTAAAAATAGTAAAAAAACAGATACTCTTTTTGAATATCTGTTTTAGTATGTGAATCTTTATTTTTTTTACACTGGCACTATTTAACATTTAAAGCAAGTTTTTTCATCTCAACGGCATTTTCGATGACTTTGTCCGTAATTTTTGCACCTCCGAGAATTCTTGCCAATTCCTGTACGGATTGTTCTTCCGACAATTTTGTAATCTCTGTTTTTGTTTTTCCACCTTCTACCTTTTTTTCAATGGCAAAATGCGTGTCAGCCATGGCCGCAATCTGCGCAAGGTGAGTGATACAAATCACCTGGTGCTTTCGCCCTATAACACACATTTTTTCGGAAACTTTCTGAGCGGTACGTCCGCTTATTCCCACATCTATTTCATCAAAAATTAATGTTTCTATTGCATCTTTATCGGCAAGAACTGTTTTAATCGCAAGCATAATTCTCGACAGTTCACCACCTGACGCCACTTCACCCAACGGTTTCACCATTTCTCCCGGGTTCATGGAAATCAAAAATTCAACGGCATCTTTTCCGTTGGCGGTAAACTCCTTCATCTCTTCAAAAGCAATCTCAAACCGTACTTCCAAAAAGTTTAGTTCCAAAAGTCCTTCCTCAATGGCGTCCCTCAATAAAGTCGCTGCTTTCTTTCGTCCCTCCGACAACTCTTCCGTTACTTTCTCCAGTTCTTTCTCTGCCGCACGATATTTTTTCTGCAACCGCTCCACATAATTGTCGTAATCATTTAATCTCTCTAAACGATTTTCTTTCTCCTCACAATAGCGGAGAATTTCCTCGATTGTCTGTCCATATTTTGCTTTCAATCTGTTGATTTCATTCAGCCTTGTTTCCGTCTCATAAAACTCTTCCTCAGAAAACTCCAGCGTATGTCTGTATTCGGACAGTTCCCTGTTAAAGTCATTCAACAGGTTGTCCACGTCCGAAAGTTGTCCGTGCAATGCGGCAACGGAAGTATCCATATGAGAAATTTCTCCCAAACAGCGAATTGCCCTGTTCAACATGTCGCTAATTCCATTCCCGTCATATGCGCCCATATATCCGGCAACTTCATCTACATTCTCCACAATTCTCTTGCCATTTATCATCTTTTTATACTGTTCTTCCAAATCACTGTCTTCTCCCGGCTTTAACCCCGCATCACGAATCTGTGCCACTTCAAACTGAATAAAATCTATCTCTTTTGCCCTTTCCGCTTCATCAGTTTTCGCCTGTTCAACTTCTTCCCTGAGCGCTTTGTACACAGTATACTTTCTCTTTACCTCCGCTTTCAGCTCGGAAATATCCTCTTTTGCGAAAGCATCTAATATATCCAAATGATTTTTCTTATATAATAAGGATTGATGCTCATGTTGTCCGTGAATGTCAATCAGTATACCTGCTGCTTCTTTCACTTTGTTTATCGAAACAGTCTCTCCGTTAATTCTGCTGATACTGCGTCCCTCCATTAATTTACGGCTGAATACAACTTCATTTTCTTCCGGGAATATATCCAGTTTTTCCAACGCTTCTTTGCATTCTTCTTCCCTGATTTGAAAGGTCAGTTCCACCAGTCCGTATGACGCCCCTTTTCTCAGCATATCGGCATTATATTTCCCGCCGAGCGCCAAATGAACAGAACCCAAAATAATAGATTTTCCCGCACCGGTTTCCCCTGTCAGTATATTCAGACCTTCTTCAAAATCGACCTCAATCTCATCAATCAGGGCAAGATTTTTTATGTGTAAATTTTGTAACATTCTTTTCTCCTATTGAAAAACAATCTTGCTGATTTTCTCCATCACTTCTGTCGTCGCGTCCTCACTTCGTATTGCGCACATAATCGTATCGTCTCCTGCGATACAGCCCACTACTTCATGCCATTTCATTGCGTCCAATGCTGCTGCGACAGCCATCGCCATTCCGGGAACCGTCTTGATAACAAGAATGTTTTGCGCTTTATCCATGGAAATATAACCGTCCTGCAAGACTCTGCGATATTTGTCCCTCAAGTCTTCATCTGGTGTGCGGAGTACGATATACTTTTGTTTTCCCGTGCCTGTGGGTACTTTTGTCAGTCTCAAATCCCGAATATCTCTGGAAACTGTTGCCTGTGTCACCTGAAATCCTGCTTCATTTAAGTAATCCGCCAGTTCTTCCTGGGTTTCAATATCATATTTGTGAATCAGTTCTACGATTTTTGCATGTCTGTTTACTTTCATTTTTAGTTTCCTTTCATTTTTCTTCTAAGCGTTTCTAAAAAACTCACTTGATTTATCTTCATTAGTTTCATTGTTTCATCTGCTTTTTTTACTCGTATTCGTTCCCCCGTCCGCATCTTTAAGATGTCCGTTCCATCAAAGGCAACCACCGCTTCTTCCACTTCATTCTCTCTTCTGCTTCCAATTTCAATAACGATCTCATCTTCCACCGATAATATAATACTGCTCGTATTTAGAGCATGCGAACAAATCGGTGTCAATACAATCAGTGATGCCGTAGGCTCCACAATCGGTCCCCCCGCAGACAAATTGTATGCCGTTGAACCCGTAGGTGTGGAGAGGATAATTCCGTCCGCCTGATATGTGTTAAGTAATTCCCCATTTACATATACGCGAAAAGCAATCAGCCGCAGAGAACCATAACGGGTTACAATGATATCATTTAACGCAACATCTTCTCTTCCGTTTGGCAGAATTCCCTTTAGCAGCATTCTTTCTTCCACTGTATACTTATCTTCAATCAAACTGTCAAGCGCCGGATAAACTGTCTGCATCTCTATTTCGGTCAAATATCCGAGTGTTCCCAAATTGATGCCGATCAGTTGCATTTTTTTATCCAGCAATTCCCTTGACGCCTGAATCAGCGTCCCATCTCCGCCAATGACTAGCACCCCTTCCGTATCATCGGGAATTGTCCGTTCACTGTCCAGTATACATATTTTCCCTTTATCCTCTATATATTTTTTAATCGCTCTTGTTACCTCATAGTTCTCATCTTTTGTATGGTTTGTGATAACATAAAATTTATCCATGATTTACACGCCCTTATTTTGCTAATGTATCGAACGCATTATCCACAACACTTTTTAAATCAACATCAACGTCTTCCAGTGTTCCCGCATTCTCTGTCTTTTGAATGTGAAGTAAATATTCAATGTTTCCTTCCGGTCCTTTGATTGGTGAAAAGTCAATATTTAACACTTTAAATCCAATGGATACCGCATAGGATACAACAGTTTCAATTACTTCATGGTGTGTGCTTTTCTCCCGCACAACGCCTTTTTTCCCTACTTTTTCTCTTCCCGCCTCAAACTGTGGTTTTATCAGAGCCACGATCTGACCGTCTTCCTTTAAATAATTTCGGATAGGCAGTAAGACTTTTGTCAGAGAGATAAAAGAAACATCTATGGAAGAGAAATCAATTCTTTCTCCCAAATCTTCAGGTGTCACATAGCGTATATTTGTCTTTTCCATGCAGATAACCCTGTCGTCCTGTCTGAGTTTCCACGCTAACTGCCCTCTTCCCACATCGATGGCAAACACTTTTTTCGCGCCATTTTGGAGCATACAGTCTGTAAATCCTCCTGTAGAAGAACCTACATCGGTACACACTTTTCCTTCCAAATCTACATCAAAGTTTGCAACTGCTTTTTCCAGTTTTAATCCGCCTCTGCTTACATATGGCAGCGTATGCCCTTTTATTTCAATCTGTACCTCGTCCGAAAAGGTTGTACCTGCTTTATCCTCTCTCTCTCCTTCCACAAATACATTTCCGGACATAATAATCGCTTTAGCCTTCTCTCTGGATTCCACTAAATTTCTCTTTACAAGCAATACATCTAAACGTTCTTTCATTCTCTTTCTTATCTCCCAATATACTGTGTAATAATCTGTTTTACAATTGATTCTTCATCTAACATAATCTCTTTTCGCAAAACATCTATGTTTCCGTGTTCCACATATTCATCAGGAACACCTATTTTCAATACTTCCACGGAAAGTTGCTGCTCCATCACATAATCCTGCACCTTTTCACCGTAGCCGCCTGACAGAACATTTTCCTCAATTGTTACAAATAACGTATGTTCTTCTGCCATCTCTTCCAAAATATGTTCATCAATCGGTTTGACAAACCGGCTGTTAATCAGACTGCAGTTGTAACCGGTTGCTTTTAATCTCTCCCGCACTTTTTCCGCCACTTCCATCATATGTCCGACAGAGAAAATGGCAATGCCGTCCTCTTCGTAAATTGTCTCACTCGTTTTAAACGCAATCGGCTTACGATATTCTTTTAATCCCGTGTAGGCTGTTCCTCTCGGATATCGTATGGCAATCGGCGCTTCATACTGAATCGCATAGCGAATCATATCCGCCAGTTCCCAACGATTTTTCGGAGAGATAATTGTCATGTTTGGAATACTTGACAAAAACGACAAATCAAAAATACCCTGATGCGTTTCTCCATCGTTTCCTACGATTCCCGCTCTGTCTACCGCAAACACGACAGGTAAATTCTGCAGTGCCACATCGTGAATCAACTGATCATACGCTCTCTGTAAAAAAGAAGAGTACACCGCAAATACTGGCTTTAATCCTCCCGCTGCCAGCCCTGCCGCAAAAGTCACGGCATGTTCTTCCGCTATACCCACATCAAAAAATCGTTTTTTATATCTGCGGGAAAATTCGGAAAGTCCCGTTCCGTCTGACATCGCCGCCGTAATTGCCACAACTTTAGAATCTTTTGCCGCCAAATCACACATCACTTTTCCAAAAACGTCCGTATATGTGTCTTTTTTCTTCTTCTCCAGCGCTTCTCCTGTCTCAATTGCAAACGGCCCCGTCCCGTGGAATTTAGAAGGAAACTCTTCCGCAGGAAGATACCCTTTCCCTTTTTTCGTAATAACGTGTACCAGCACGGCATTATTTAATTTTTTCGCTTCCTCAAAAGTTCTGTACAACGCTTTTATGTCATGTCCGTCTATCGGTCCGAGATAGGTAATTCCCATATCTTCAAAAAACATTCCCGGCACAAAAAGTTGTTTGATACCGCTTTTTGTTTTCTTTAAATGTGAAACTAAAGGTTTCCCTGCAACAGGAACTTGCTTTAACGCTGATTCCACTCCTTTTTTCAATCCCGTATAAGCGTCTGCTGTGCGAAGACTGTCAAGATATTTGGACATTCCCCCTACATTTTGGGAAATGGACATATTATTGTCATTCAGCACAATAATGAAATTACTATTCAGGTGGGAAGCATTATTCAACGCTTCGTATGCCATTCCTCCTGTCAGAGAACCGTCACCTATCACGGAAATCACATGGTGTTTCTCCCCCAGGATTTCCCTTGCCTCCACATATCCAAGCCCCGCAGATATAGATGTGGAACTGTGACCTGTGTCAAAAGCATCGCAATCACTTTCTTTTCTCTTCGGAAATCCGCTCATTCCTCCGTGTTTTCGCAAATCATCAAAACCCGCTTTTCTTCCTGTCAGCAGTTTATGTGTGTACGCCTGATGACCTACGTCCCAAATCATTCTATCCTGCGGAAGGTCAAACGCCAGATGCATAGCCATTGTAAGTTCGACCACTCCTAAATTGGAAGCTAAATGTCCCCCCGTAACACTAATCTTTTCAATGAGAAATGTGCGAATCTCGTCTGCCAAAACAGAAAGTTCCTGCCCATTCAGTTTTTTTATATCATTTTCTTTTTGAATTCGCTCCAGTACCATATGCGTACTCCTTTATTTTTCCCTGTAAATCAATTTTTCCAAAAGAGTCATCAAATACAGATTTTCTCTGTTCAATCCTTTCATCAAATCAATCGCCTCTGTCGAAAGTATTTCCACCTGCTCTTTTGCCTGATCAAATCCTTCTAATGTTACATAAGTTGTCTTTTCATTTTTTTCATCGCTGTGTATCGGTTTCCCAAGCACCTCTTTCGTACTTGTGACATCTAAAATATCGTCCTGAATCTGGAATGCCAATCCCACCTTTTTTGCCGCGCTTTCTATGATTTTCACCTCTTGCTCCGTCGCTCCTGCTAAAATTGCTCCAATCATCATAGACGCCTCAATCAACGCGCCGGTTTTTAAATCATAAATAAAATCCAGAACATCTTTATCCACCGCTTTTCCCGATGCCGCCACATCAACCACCTGTCCGCCTATCATGCCGTAAATTCCCGCTTTTCTTCCAAGAATCTGAAGCGCCTTTCCGATCAGGTAACCGTTGTCCCTGTCCATATCAAATGCCTCTGACGCTGTCTCGAAAGCATAATTTAGCAAAGCATCTCCTGCCAGTATGCCCATTGCCTCGCCATATACGATATGGGTTGTCTTTCTTCCCCTTCTGTAATCATCGTTATCCATAGCCGGAAGGTCGTCGTGAATCAGGGAATACGTGTGAATCATCTCTATTGCCGCCATAAACGGCTCTATAATTTTCCCTGTTCCTCCAAACATTTCGTATGTTTCTTTCATCAGCATTGGGCGGATTCTTTTTCCTCCCGCCATAAGATTATATTCCATAGCTTCCATAATCTTTTCCTGATGTCCCGAAGAATCCGGTAAATATTTTCTTAGAATGTTTTCTATCTCCGTCACTTTTGCTTCTCTTAACTCGTTAAAATTCATGCTCTGTCCCTTCTTCGTCTAAAATCAACATTTTCTTCTCAACCGTATCTATCTTTTCATTACATACTTTTAACATCTGCATACCTTCATGATATAAACGGAAAGATTCTTCCAAAGATATGTCTTCTCTTTCCATATCCTGTATAACTGTGTCCAGTTGACTAAAAACTTCTTCCAGCGTCTTCTCTTCCATCTATTTCCTCCTCTGCTTTATCCATTACTTTTGCATAAAGTATTCCGTCTTTCATCTGTATCTTTAAAGTATTCCCTTTTTCTGTCTGTTTAACACTTTTAACCGTCTTTCCGCTCTCGTCTGTCACATATCCGAATCCCTGATTTAATTTCTGTAAAGGAGATAAAGCCTTCATATTTTCTAAACGTACGGCAAAATTGTATTTCGCCCTGTCCAGTTTTTTTTGCATAAGACTCTGTATCTTTTTTTCCATATTGATTAACTGCTGTCTCTGTTCCCGCAGGCGATTGTACGGCTGCAAATATTTCATACGGATTGCATACTGTCTGAGCAGCAATCTTTTTGCCGCAAGAAACTGCCTTAAGTTTCTCTTTAACTGCACTTCATAATCATACATCGTCTCCTCTAACCGACTATATTCCGTCACTGCAAGTTCTGCCGCCGCTGACGGAGTAGGCGCTCTTAAATCCGCAACATAATCCGCAATGGTCGTATCCGTCTCGTGCCCTACCGCTGAGATAATCGGAACCGCACAGTTAAAAATTGCTCTCGCCACACTCTCCTCATTAAATGCCCACAAATCCTCAATTGAGCCTCCGCCTCTGCCGACAATAATAAGATCTACCCCTTTTGCTTCCAGCATTCCGATACCTTTTATAATGCTCTCCGATGCATCTTTTCCCTGCACAAGCGCCGGATATAAAATCAGTTGCACATACGGATTTCTTCTTGATGCAATATTCATTATATCACGAATTGCCGCTCCCGTAGGTGCCGTGACAATCCCAATTCGCTTTGCATAAAAGGGAATCGGCTGCTTATATTCCGGCGCAAACATTCCCATTTCTTCCAGTTCTTTCTTTAACGCCTCAAACTTTTCATATAGCAAACCTGCACCGTCCAAAATTATTTCTTTGGCGTAAAGTTGATATTTTCCATCTCTTTCATAAGTTGTGACACTGCCCAGAACGATGACCTGCTGACCTTCCCGCATACGAAAAGTAAGCCCCGCCCGCTGTCCTGCAAACATAATGCAGGCTAACGTTCCGGACTCATCTTTTAAAGAAAAATAGATATGACCTGATGTATGATATTTACAGTTGGATACTTCCCCTTTTACATAAATACGGTTTAACATAAAGTCCTGTGTAAACATATTTTTAATATATGAATTGACTTGTTTAACCGAATATACATTGCGCATTGGACTACTCCTAATTTACTAATTTCCCAAGTACACCATTGACAAATGACGGACCTTCTTCACTGCTGTATTTCTTCGCAAGTTCAACTGCCTCGTTAATTGCAACTCCTACCGGAACGTCTTCGTCCCATTTCAGTTCATATGTCGCCAGACGAAGAATTGTCAAATCCACTTTGTTCATTCTCGCTGTCTTCCACCCTGTCGCATTTGCATTCAAAAGTTCATCTATCTCTTCTACTTTCTCCACAACCGACCGATATTTATTTTCTATATATGCTCTGTCTTTCTCTGACAATTCTTCCAAATTATCTAAATAAAGTTCTATCTGTTCGGACATCTCATCTCTTCCGTTAAATTCTATTAAAAATAGTATTTTAAAGATATGTTGTCTTAATTCTGTTCTTCCCATATTTTATCCTCTCTGTTATCCTCTTCATTTAATATCTTTCTAATTTATATATTATACTACATTTTATAAGCAAATCCAATGCCGAATCATTAATAAAAAAAGGAAAACAGAAAAACTGTTTTCCTTTCACGTTTACTGTGCGTCCATTTCCACGCCTGCAATGCGGATATTGACATCTGCCACTGTAAGCCCTGTCATATTCTCAATCGCAGTTTTCACTTTTTCCTGTACTTTTCCTGAAATTTCCCTAATGCTATATCCGTATTTTAAATTCAAGTTCATGCAGACAGTAACAATTCCTTCCAACACGTCCACTTTCACACCTTTGGACAATGTCTTCATGCCAAGTTTACCGATAATCTCTCTTGTGGCATTGCCCGCCATAGAAGCAACTCCGTCCACTTCCATCGCTGCAAGTCCTGCAATAATTGCCACTACTTCGTCAGCAATCTTCACTTCTCCCAAATTCTCATCTGATTGTATCGTATAAGCGTTTCTTTCTTCTTTTCCCATATCTTAAACCTCCTGACTGGTTTGTTATCTCTTGTTATTATAACAAATTTACTGCAGTTTGCAAAGACAAAGTTTAAGAACGTCCAAACTCGGACAATTTAAGCCCTTCATTTCGTTCTTCTGTCATACGAATACTCCAACTATGAACAAACAGTAACAATGGTCTGTCTTTTAAGTCTTTAATCTTCTTCATATCTGAAGTTCCGATGAGTTTGTCTAAATCCAATTCCTCATTTTCAATCCAGCGAATATGTTCGTAAGGCAGTCTTTCCATGCGTATTTCTACGTTATACTCATTTTCCAGACGGTATTTCAGCACATCAAACTGAAGTTCCCCTACTACACCGACAATAATTTCTTCCATTCCGGTATTGTATTCCTGGAAAATCTGAATCGCCCCCTCCTGTGCGATCTGGTTAATACCTTTGATGAACTGTTTTCGTTTCATCGTATCCACCTGACGAACTCTCGCAAAATGCTCCGGTGCAAATGTCGGAATACCTTCATATGCAAATTTCCTCGGCGATGTCGTCAGTGTATCTCCGATAGAAAAAATTCCCGGATCAAATACACCGATAATATCTCCTCCGTAGGCTTTGTCAACCATCTTTCTCTCACTCGCCATCATCTGCTGCGGCTGTGACAGACGGACTTTTTTGCCACCCTGTATATGAAACACTTCCATACCGGCATCAAATTCACCGGAACAGATTCGCATAAACGCAATTCGGTCACGATGCGCCTTATTCATATTCGCCTGAATTTTAAAGACAAACGCTGAGAAATCTTCTTCTTTTATCGGATCAATTTCCCCTTCATCAGACTTTCTCGGCAGCGGTGATGAAGTCATTGCCAAAAAGTGCTGTAAAAATGTTTCCACACCAAAGTTTGTCAACGCCGAACCAAAAAAGACAGGTGACAGTTCTCCTTTATTTACCAGTTCCTGATCAAACTCTGCACTTGCCCCGTCCAGCAATTCAATCTCTTCTTCCAACTGCACTCTCTGTTCTTCACTGATTAATGTTTCCACTGAGGAATCATTTAATGCAACTTTTCTTACTTCTCCTACACTTGTTCCCTTTTTTGTATCCGAGAATAATTCTATCTCTCCGTGTTCTCTGTCAAACACACCTTTAAACTCTTTCCCTGAACCGATTGGCCAGTTAATCGGACATGTGGCTATTCCAAGTTCTTTTTCAATATCGTCCAACAGTTCAAAAGTATCCCTCGCTTCCCTATCCATTTTATTGATAAAGGTAAAGATAGGAATATGGCGCATTACACATACTTTAAACAGTTTTCTCGTCTGTGCCTCAACACCTTTTGACGCATCGATAACCATAACCGCCGAGTCCGCAGCCATCAATGTACGGTATGTATCTTCCGAGAAATCCTGATGCCCCGGCGTATCCAAAATATTGATACAGTATCCGTCATAATTAAATTGAAGTACAGATGAAGTTACCGAAATACCTCTCTCCTTCTCAATCTCCATCCAGTCAGACACTGCGTGTTTTGCCGTTGCTTTTCCCTTAACCGAACCTGCCTGATTAATTGCTCCTCCATACAACAGAAACTTCTCCGTCAATGTTGTTTTTCCTGCATCAGGGTGCGAAATAATCGCAAATGTTCTTCGTTTCTTTATTTCATTTATTCTATTTGACATTTGTATTCTCCTTTTTCACAATCGCAGTTTTTATGATACCCTCTTTTGTCTTTTTTTTCAAGGAGAAACTATTTTTTCTCGTGAATTGGTGTGATAACGATATTTGCGGGAGCAATATCTGTTTTTCTTGTTACAATATCTTCTATCTGCGCTCTGTTTGCATCTGTCAGTTCGGATTTTCCGACAACAATATCCGCCGAATCTTTTGTTAAACTTACTACCGCATTTTTAAATCCTTTAGATGCAAGCAAAGCTTCCACTGCCACTTCTTTTTCTGCAAGAGCCGTCATCTCTACCATTTGGGCAATGGCATCTTTTTTCTGCTCTTCGCTGATATTTTTGTTATCTATAATCGCCTGCAAAGTTTCTTTGTTTTTTGCCCTCACCTGTTCCCGTGTCACCTTTGCCTCTGCCACCACTCCGTTTGTCAGAACAGCTTCCCCCGGTGTGCCTTCCACACTTCCGTCCGCAACTTCTCCGTCATGGCTTTCAATATCCCCTGTTGTCTCTTCCGAAATATCTAATAAGTCTTTACTTGCAAGTTCTCCGCTTGTTTCCGTTGCCGGCTTATCTCCGAAAATCTTTCCTGAATAATTCAGATACCCTGCTATTGCAATCATAATTGCAAGTGTTGTAATAATCATTTGATTTTTCTTAAATAGACGTTTCAAAATAATCCTCCTATTTTCTTTAATTCATTTTCATTATCTTAATTTTATGCGTGTCTACATCAAATAATGCCAAAACCGCCTCCGTAATGTTCTGAACAGTTGTAGGATTTCCGCCGCCTTCCGCGATTACGATAACCCCCTCTATCTCCGGTGTCATCTCCTTTTTCACATATGGTTTCTGCTCCTCACTCCCTCCTTCATAAATGGTTGTTTCCTTTTTATTGTTATCTTTCGTAGTTCTTACCCCACCCTGCGCATCTTCTTCCTCCACAGACTGATTTGTATTTTCTCCGTCTTTTTCAATCACTTTTTCGGCGGTAGATTTTAATGTAATCATCACTTTCGCTTCTCCCACACCCGCCACCTGCCCTAACACTTGCTCCAATTTTCTCTCCATCTGCGACGTATAGGAAGTTGTATCTGTTTTTACGGTTGTTTTCTGCATCTGTTCCTCTTCTATTTCCTGCTTCTCTGAAGGAATTGCGATAACCACAAGCAACACACCTACAAGCAATACGATAAGCCATTGCTGCTTTTTCTGAAGAATTTTATTTAGTTTCAGCCCCAATCTGTATTTCCTCCACTTCTATGTTCTCCTCTTCCAAATAGTCTTCCAACCGTACTTCATTCAAATATTCCGTTTCTTTTTCTATCTCTTTCATCTTCTGTTCAAATTCTTTTCCCTGCTGCAGGGGATTTGACAGATTATCCATGCCTAATATTTTTAATACGGGTGTCATCAAAAGTAAGATCAAAACCAATCCCGTAAAAAAATGAATGTACTTTTTATATGTATTGTTTGGAAGAATTTGTATCACTGCAGTGATAATAACAATGTAAAAGGCAACATTCCTAATCCATTCATATAAAAACGCAAACACATGCTCCCTCCTCTACGTTGTAGTTGCCGTGACAATGGCGATTGTCAGGAGAAACAACATTCCCGTTGTGAAAACTACTCTCAAAAGAATCTGACAGCCCTCTCCCATTCCCGAAACACAACCTACAATCCGTTTATCTGAAATAGGTTGGATAAATGCAGATGTCAGTTTATACAAAAAAGCCATGACAAACATCTGCAAAATCGGAATGACACAAATTGTAATGCAGACAATCGCCCCGGTTACTCCGATTCCGTTTTTCACCAAAACCGATGTACCTAAAATAATTTCCGCCGTCCCGCCAAGCGCATCTCCGATGGCAGGGATAGCCTCCATTCCTTTTGTCAACACTCCCCTCTTTAGCGAATCTATCGCCGGACTAATCAATCCCTGTATGACATTCAAACCGATAATTGCCGCCAGCAATGTTTTCAAGGTCCACGTCACGATAAATTCAATTAACTCTGCAAATTTTGACAGATATTCCTCAGCCGAGAGATTGTTTAAAACTCTGATTACCATATAGATATGCAGAAGAGGGAGCAAAAAATTCAAAATAAGTAATTCTACAATATAAATAAGAAACAAAAGAAGATTATAAAAAATAATTGATGTTCCGCTCCCTGTTGAAATGGCAACCGCCAAAAAATACAACGGCCCCAACACCCGCATAAACATCGTCAGGTTTTCCAAATGTGCTCCTACACTATCAATGAGAATCTGAAATGTACTCAGACAAATGGTAATCAAAAGCAGGTACAGCACATAAAAACTTATTTCCCCAATCTGTTGATTCTGAAATACATTGGAAAAATTGGTAAACACTGCCGCAATAATGGCAATCAGTAAAATATGAACAATCGTCTTTTTATTTTGACGAACTTCATAAAACAGTTGGTCTGAGATAAGTTTTTCCAGTAATTCTACAGAAAATTTCATATCTCCATTTATAACCGATTTCACGGTTTCTCCAAAATCAATTTTATCTTCCGGCAAAATATCTTTTAAAACCTGATTAACTTCCCCGAAATCAAACGCTTTCATCAGTGTATCTTCCGCCTGTTCTTGCTCCCGGTCTTTGTCCTGTATTTCCGTGGCAACTGCCTGTATATGAAAGCAGAGGAAAAATAAAAGTACTCCCAATACTATTTTTTTCATTTTCTTTACCCTAAAAAATCCTGTATTGTTTCCAGTAAAGCCAGCAAAATCGGCATGCTCAATGCTAAAATAGTCAATTTACTAAAAATTTCTATCTGCTGCGCAATCGTCTGATAGCCCGCATCTTTGCATATCGCAGAGGAAAACTCCGCCACATAAGTGACACCGAGCATTTTTAACAACGCCGTAATATATGTACTTTTTATCTGTATTTTTTCTCCGATACTTTTTATAACCTGTACAATCGTCTCAAGTTTTCCCACAATACTGAAAAAAATAAGCAGGCTGAGTGCAATACTGATATAAATGCCATACTCAGATTTTCCGCTTTTAAACTGAATTGCCAAAATTGCTCCGATAACGCCTATTGCTCCTATCTGTATAATTCCCATAGTTTACCTCTCACAACGAAAACAACCGTTTAATTGATTCAAACAATTCATAAATATATGGTAAAATCCAAAACAGTACGAGCAACAGCCCTGCAAAACTGGTTAAAAACGCCTGTTCTTCCCTCCCGCTATGTTTTAACACCTGACTCAGCACAGAAACGAGTATACCCACCGCCGCTATTTTAAAAATTAGATTTACGCTCATCTTTTCCTCCTCTATATCAGAACTACTGCCAAAAAGATTCCCCCCATAACTCCCAGACAGTGATATAATTTCTTTTCCACGGCAAATTCATTTTGCAGACGCTGTATTTCCTGCTCTAACTGTTCCACATACAAATCAATCGTTCCCACCTGCATTTCCTCGTCAAGATATCCCATATTCTCCCCCGCCGCTTTTAGTTTCTCCATATCCCCTTCCTTTAAATTACCGCCCTTCCAGTGCTTCTCAATGGAATTTGACCACAGTTCCATAAAAGTCACTCCTGATTTTCTAATCAACTGTTCCGATAAATCCAAAAGCCAGCTTTCATAGACACCACCCATTCTTTTTCCTATATGTCTAAAAGCTTCCGGAAGAGGAGATTTTATATGCCTGATTTCACTTCTTAACATTAAAAACATCTGCCGCATTTTTTCCACTTCCACCAGATGTTTCTTTAATTCCATTCCTTTTAAATACCCCATTCCCGAACTCGCAAAGATAATCAATACACACCCGATTAATTTCAGCACTTTTTCTCCGCCTTTCAGATTGCAACGTGTTCAAAGATACGCTCCCCATTCTCATCATAAATACCCAGCACCTCACCCATATGATGCTCATTTCCTAAAACCACATATCTCTCAAATCTCTTCTCACGTATCAACTGTTCAAAAAACGGCTTCTTTTTCATTTCTTCCATAGAAACACCATGTGCCGTCGCAAGCATCTTACAGCCACAATGGAGCGCGTATTCGATTGCTCTTATCTCCTCTCTCGCTCCAATTTCATCTACTGCAATCACCTGTGGCGCCATAGAACGAATCAGCATTAACATTCCGTCCGCTTTCGGACAGCAGTCCAATATATCCGTTCGTATTCCCAAATCATTCTGCGCCGTTCCCATATAACAGCCTCCCAGTTCCGAACGTTCATCTACAACCCCTACGGGAACTCCCTTTACCCACCTGTTTCCGTCCGAAATTTGTCTTATCATATCTCTTAATAATGTCGTCTTCCCACATCTTGGAGGCGAGATAATCAACGTGTGACAAATCTGTCTTTCCTTAGTAATATATGGAAACAACTTATCCGCACACCCCCTCACCTCATGAGCTACTCTTATATTAATAGAAGAAATATATTTTAAACTTTTAACCTTCCCTTCTTCCATTACTACTTTTCCAGCCATTCCTACCCTATGTCCTCCTTCAATCGTAATAAATCCCTGACGCATTTCATTTTCATATGCATATAAAGAATAATTGCTTATGTACTCCATCGTTTCCCGAACGTCCTCCTGTTCCACTTTCATCAAAAGTTTCTCTTTTCCTTTGTACAGAACAGTCAGCGGTTTCCCTACCCTTAATCGAATCTCCTGCAAATTTGAGAAATCAAACTGTTCCCTTTCTACACAACACTGTATTTTCTTTCCTAATACCTGTAAAATCTGTTTTTTCTGTTCTTTCATCTTGTCCACCTCTTTAGACAGTATATGAGGACTTTTTGTTTTTAGTACCTTTCCAATCAAAAAAAGTGCCAAGAACAACTTTTCAGTCATTCTCAACACTTTTATCTTTGTTTTTATTTTATTCTTCTACAACATCTTTCATGCTGAAACTGATCCTTCCCATTTTATCTTTTCCAAGACAAACAACTTTTACTTTGTCTCCCAATGTAAGAACATCTTCCACATGATTGATTCTTTCTTTTGAAATTTTAGAAATGTGAACCATTCCTTCTTTGCCCGGTGCAAATTCAAGGAAAGCGCCAAACTCTTTAATGCTGATTACTTTACCTTCCAATACCTGTCCTGCTTCAAAATCTGTTACAATAATGGCAATCATCTTCATTGCCTCTTCCATTGCTTTTGCATCAACACCGCAAACAGATACGGAACCTTCATCAGTAATGTCAATTTTAACACCTGTCTGTTCGATAATGGCATTAATTGTCTTTCCGCGCTGTCCGACTACATCACCAATCTTAGCAGGATCAATCTGCATCTGACGAATCTTCGGTGCATATGGTCCGACTTCTTCCCTCGGTTCTGCAATTGCATTGTGCATAACTTCATCTAAAATATATGTTCTCGCCTGTTTTGTACGAGCGATTGCTTCTTCAATAATCGGTCTTGTCAAGCCGTGGATTTTAATATCCATCTGAATTGCTGTAATACCTTTGTGTGTTCCGGCAACTTTAAAGTCCATATCTCCAAAGAAGTCTTCCAATCCCTGAATATCTGTCAATACTAAGTAGTCATCATCTGTATCTCCTGTTACAAGTCCTGCCGAGATACCTGCAACTGCCGATTTAATCGGAACACCTGCAGCCATAAGTGACATACTTGACGCACAGATACTTGCCTGAGATGTAGAACCGTTTGATTCAAACGTCTCAGATACCGTACGAATTGCATATGGGAATTCTTCCTCTGTAGGAAGCACAGGTACAAGCGCTCTCTCAGCCAATGCACCATGTCCGATTTCACGGCGTCCCGGCCCTCTGGAAGGTTTTGTTTCCCCTACGGAATATGATGGGAAGTTATAGTGGTGCATATATCTCTTAGATGTCTCTGCCTCATCTAAACCGTCAATTCTCTGCGCTTCAGATAACGGCGCTAATGTTGTCACTGTACAAATCTGTGTCTGTCCACGTGTAAACATCGCTGAACCGTGTACTCTCGGAATCAAATCAATCTCTGCTGCAAGCGGTCTGATTTGGTCGATTGCTCTTCCGTCCGGACGTTTGTGGTCTTTTAAAATCATTTTACGAACCGTCTTCTTCTGATACTGATATAACGCTTCGCCTAAAATTTCTAACCACTCTTCGTTATCTGCAAACGCTTCTTCTAATTTTTCTCTGATAACACGAAGGTTTTCTTCTCTAACCTGTTTCTCATCTGTAAATACCGCAACTTCCATCTCTTCAGGTGTTACGATTTCTTTCATTGCTTCAAATAATTCTTCCGGCACCGCACAACTTGTATATGCGTGTTTTGGTTTTCCACATTCTGCAACGATTGTATCAATAAACTGAATCACCTGCTGGTTTACTTCATGTGCTGCGAAAATCGCTTCAATCATCTTATCTTCAGGTACTTCATTAGCACCCGCTTCAATCATGATAACTTTATCTCTTGTAGATGCAACAGTCAACTGTAAATCAGAAACTGCTCTCTGTGCTGCATTCGGATTAAATACAAATTCTCCGTCAATCAATCCAACCTGTGTTGTTGAAGTCGGACCGTCAAAAGGAATCTCAGAAATTGCCGTAGCAATGGCAGAACCTAACATTGCAGTTAATTCAGGGCTACAGTCAGGGTCTACTGACATAACTAAGTTGTTCAATGTTACATCATTTCTGTAATCTTTCGGGAAAAGAGGACGCATCGGTCTGTCGATTACTCGTGAAGTTAAAATCGCATTCTCTGATGCTTTTCCTTCTCTCTTATTAAATCCGCCGGGAATCTTACCTACCGCATATAATTTTTCTTCATATTCTACACTAAGCGGGAAAAAATCAATTCCCTCTCTTGGTTTTTCTGATGCTGTTGCAGTTGATAATACAACAGTTTCTCCATAGTGCATAAGCGCTGCACCGTTCGCCTGTGCGGCCACTCTGCCGACATCAACACGAAGTGTTCTCCCGGCTAATTCCATTTCAAATTTTTTAAACATATTGTTCTCCTTTTTCATATCATTCAGTTGGTTTTCCGAAACTACTGAAAAACACACTTGTACAAATGTTCTTTTCAGTGGTCTCGGCTTTTCCTCCAACCGTAATCTTAAATATTGTATCATATTCCCATACTTCTTGCAATTACTTCCGTGCGGATTCAAAAGAAAGATTCAAAAGCAAATAGGCAGTAAACCTTTTTCCGATTCACTGCCCATTCTTTATTCCAACTCCATATTAATACTTTTTTCCCGAAATCCACATTTCTTATACAGTTCCCATGCTCCGATATTTCTCGCATTTACCTGTAATTCCAAACCATTGCATTCCTTTTCTCTGTAAATTTCTTTCGCACAGTCCAACAATCTGCTCCCAATTCCCCTCCCTCTGTACTCCTCATCTACGACAAGACATTCAATAAATAACACTTTTTTCTCTACTACCGTTTTCCCGAAATCATGCGGAATATGTAAGACAACAGTCCGACAACCTTTTCCTCTTCCACCGCAACAAGAATTTCTTCCTTTTTTGCCTGCTCCATAAACTCCTTTTTCGGTAAAACGACTTCCTCCGGCTTATAAATATCCGGTCGCAACTCTACATGTAAATTCTGCACCTGTTTCATTAAGTTTTCTACCTGTATGTAATCTTTCTCTTCTGCAACTCGTATTGTCATTTATTTCCCTCCTGTTTTCTCACACTCTCAGTCACTTTACAGAGTTCCTTTTTCAGCGCTTCTAAAAATTGTGAAATATGCACTCCATCTACCAAAGCATGATTGCACTGCACTGTCACCGGAATAACCGTCTTTAAATCCTCTTTGATATATTTTCCCCATGTAATTCTCGGATTACTGTCAGCAGGGATTGGAACGGGATTGTTCAATGCCGTATAGGAAAACCACGGTAAAGTAGAAATAAAAATCAGTTCATTCAAATCTTCCTGTTTATCTTCCACACTTTTCTCCTGTTTTGCATTTTCCTGTGTCCGCACTGCATACCTCAAATATTCTTCAAATGATTTATCATAATCAAGCATACAGTAACAATATGTACCGTCCTCCAAAAAGACTGTGTGAGATGTTCTGCATCTGTCATATTCTATAATTTTATTTTCCTGAATCCTCTGCCTAAATTCAGGCACTGAATTGGCTGCTTTCGCTGCACAATAGCAAAAAGAAAGAAAAAACGAAAACTTTTCCTGTTTTATTTCCGTGAGAAATTCCGTTATATCAACATTCACCGTTACACTGACATACGGATACGCCATCGTACTAAAATATTCAAAATGTTTCTTTCTTTTGTATGCATTCATATCTAGATAATGATACTTCATTTCCGTTTCCTCTCAAACATCTTTACAATTCCTGCTATAATTTCCTCATCAGCCAGTAAGCATCAGCATATTTTCCATTGCTATATTTCATATTATCGGGAAAACAGCCATATTGTTTAAAACCAAGTTTTTCATAGAGTGCTATTGCATTCTTATTATCTGCTGCCACTTCCAATTCCGCCTGCTCATACCCAATCTCTTTTGCAACTTTTAAAACTGTTTCAAGCATCTTTTTTCCAATACCTCTTCCACAGTATTCCTGATATAACGCTATCGCCACATCACATCTATGGCCGTATCTTCTAAAACCTCCCATGCTCATAAGAGAACAGTTTCCAACATGTTTTCCGTCAACCGTTGCAACGAGCATTAATTCCTTTTCGGAATCCTCTATTCTTTGGATAAACTCTTCTTCCTGTTCAATCGACAGTGTAATTTCCTCAGGTTCTCTGATTAAATACGGTGTTTCCGCTGCTGTTATCTTCAAATATTCCAGTAAAGATTTAGCATCGTTTTTCTCCGCACTTCTCAAAATTACTTCCCGCCCTGTTTTGTCTTCTACTTTTAATGCATTAAATTTCACTATTCTTCCCCTTTACCTTTCCGATTTATCATTTTTTATAACCAATTATATCATGCTTAAAATAAGTCGTCACTTCTTTTCCGATTTTGAAGATAGCATTATAAAAAAATTAACTTCTCTTTCTGCGTTTTGTATACATCGCTACCGCTCCTGCCAAGCCTGTTGCAACTGCTGCCAAGCCAAATGCCATAACAGGTGATGTATCTCCTGTTTTTACAGGACGGTTAGGATTTCCATGGTTTCCATTATTTTGATTATTTCCGCCATTGCTCCCCCCATTATTTCCACCGTTATTTCCACCATCTTGTTTCTTAACGAGTCCTTTTTCCGCTGCAAGAAGTGTAGATAATGCATCATCTACTTCTTTCTGTGTAGATTCTTTATTTGCAAGTACTGCTTTTGCATCTGCTAATGCTTTTTTCAATATCTGCACACTTTCCTCTGTGTATTTGTCAAGTTTCATCTCGTCAATTCTATTTACAGTTTTTTCTAACTCTTTAAAGTCTGCCATTGTGCGAATTGCACCCATCGCTTCTTTCAACGCCTCAGTTGCCGCGTCTACTGCTTCCTGAGTAGCATTCTCATCATCATTTACTTTCTTAGCCGCTTCAATTGCTGCTTTTAATTCTTGTTCAGATGATGGTGTAAGTGATTCTTTTTTCAGAAGTTGCTCTGCATCTTTGATTGCTTTAGATAAATCCGATTTATCTGCAATATTTACGAGTGCATTCTGTGCATCTAACAGAGTAATTTTTGCTTTGTTTACTTCTGCCTGAGTAGCATCTTTTTTATTTCTAATTGCTTTCGCCTCTTTCAACGCATCAGAAAATACTTTGTAAGAATCTTTTGTGTATTTATCCTTATTTGGTACAATTTCTTTGTCTGCGACATCAATTGCATCTTTTAAGTCTTTTACATACACAAGCGCTTCTTTTGCTTCACTTAATGCTTTTTCTGCATCTGCCACTTCTTTTCTTGTTACCTGTTTGTCTGCAAGAACCGTTTTCGCCGTTTCCAATGGTTTCTGCATTGCACTCCAGCCTGCTTCGAGATAATCTCCACTCTCTAATGATAAGCAATAGTCTACTAACGCTTCTAACATACGTTTATCTACATCTGTTGCAATATCATCTTCTAAGCGTCCGTCGAAATTCAGCCATAAAACAACATTATCATTTGCCGGCTCTGCCGCATTATTTAATTCATCTGTTGTCAACGCTTCTGAAAATACACGAACCTGTTCAAATGTAAGGTCTGATGTTATCAATGTTACCTTACCTATATCTTTCATCAGTTCCGCCCACGCTTGATAGGTTGGGTAAAGCCTTTTTCGTGTTGTCGTGCTGTCTGTCGGCTTTTCTAAAAATCGTATTTTGCTGTTCAATACTTCCATTGCCAGTCCTGCCACATCTCTATATTTCAATAATTCCTGTACTACACTAACTGCCATTTCCTGCCGAAATCTCAATTCATATCTATTCCAATTTTCGTCTAATTCTGTTCCGTACTTTTTATTCTGCTCATATCCCTTTTCATAAAATACCAATCTCAAATTACTGGCTGAACTGCCGAGATAAAGACTGCCACCCTTACTCTGAAACACTTCCTCTTTCAATTCTCCCGAGTCATGAAAATCTATCTCCCGTAACTTTGAAGAAAGCAATCCCTCTTTTGTCCTTACAATTAAATCGGGAATACTCAAATACGGTTTTCTGTCATCTATCGCCAAATCAATCCGAGGAAAATTGATATGATACTGACAAACTCTGTTTAAAAAATCAAACCACGTTTCTCCATTGAGTTGTAAAAAATTCTCATAGTTGCGACAGCCTTTCCCACTCATTAAAATCTGAAAGCCTTGATACTGTGCGTTTCCTGTTGGCTTTAGCACCTTGATATTATCGAAGATTGCCACAACTTCATGTCCTGCAATCCCCTTTTCATAACCTGTTACCGTCATAAGTCCCAATGGTATTCTCAGCACATCTTCTATAACTGCTTCTATCTGCTGAATTGGGAAAGTTTCTGGAAGAATATATCCTTCGCTATAGACCTTCTGTTCCTGATGAAAAACATCTTCTTTTAAGAAAGTATGTAAATCAGTACACCTGTATGAGCCGTGAAAATGTCCGATACGTTATTCGTAACGCTTTTGAAAAAGAACACATTACTGGCTATTGGAAAGGAACACATGCTTTGCGTCGGACAGCGGCATCAAAGATATTCAATAATGGTACAGGTCTTAAATTAACAGCAGATATACTTGGACATGAATCTCTCGATTCAACTAAAGCCTATATAAAAGTGGATTTTGAACACTTAAAAGCGGTTGTAGTACCTTGGCCGGGAGGTGATTGTGATGGAAAGTAACAGAATCTCCCGACAATTAAAAGATTATCTTGAATATAAGCACAGCCTTGGTTTTAAACTGACACATGAAGCAACTGTACTCAAACGCTTTGCTGCTTATACTCAATCTATTAATTATGATGGTCCTTTAACAACTGAAATTGTATTGAAATGGGTTGCCTCCGGTAAGCAGTCAGATAAGACTATGGGACGAAAAATAGAAGTAATACGCCCGTTTTCTAAGTATGTGTATTCCTTCGACCGCGAGAGTGAGATTATACATAGTTTGATTTTTAAAAATGTCCATGAGCGCCCTACACCATACATATATTCGCAATCAGATGTCAGGACTCTTATGGATGAATGTCAAAATCTTTATTTGAGTATTCCAATGCAATAGTGCATGCTTTCCAGAAATTCAAAGCACCCTTTTCCGGAAAAATAGTGCATATCGAGACTATGAAGAAAAG